>JBGPBR010000068.1:0-8353 GCA_041481325.1 Desulfobaccia bacterium | reverse complement strand
CTTATGGCCCGCCGGCTCTTTTCCTCCATGATTTTCTGGGGACCGCCCGGCACCGGCAAGACCACCCTGGCCCGGCTCCTGGCCCGGGAGCTGGACTGCCACTTCGCCTCGCTGAGCGCGGTGCTCTCCGGGGTGGCGGACCTGCGCCGGGTGGTGGAGGAAGCCCGCCAGGAGCAGGCCCGGGGCCGGCGCACCGTGGTCCTCATCGACGAAATCCACCGCTTCAACAAGGCCCAGCAGGACGCCCTCTTGCCCCACGTGGAGGAAGGGCTCCTCACCCTCATCGGGGCCACCACCGAGAACCCCTATTTCGAGATCATCGGGCCGCTGTTGTCCCGGGCCCGGGTCTTTATCTTCGAACCCTTGCAGGAGGAAGAGATTCTCGTCCTGCTCAAGCGGGCCCTGGCGGATAAGGAAGAGGGGCTGGGGGGCCTGACCCCGGCGGTGACCGCGGCGGCCCTGGCCCATTTCGCCCGCCTGGCCGGGGGCGACGCCCGCCGGGCCTTGAACGCTCTCGAACTGGCGGTCCTCAGCACCGAGCCGGGGGCGGACCGGGTCATCCGGGTGGACCTGGATGCGGCCCGGGAGTGCATGCCCCGCCGGGACCTGATGTACGATAAGGCCGGGGACGCCCACTACGACACGGTGAGCGCCTTTATCAAGAGCGTCCGGGGCTCGGAGGTGGACGCGGCCCTCTACTGGCTGGCCCGGATGGTGGACGCGGGGGAAGACCCCCGGTTCATCATGCGCCGGCTGCTCATCCTGGCCTCCGAAGACATCGGGCTGGCCGATCCCCAGGCCCTGGTGCAGGCCGCGGCGGCGAGCCAGGCCCTGAACTGGGTGGGCCTCCCCGAGGGGGTCTACCACCTGGCCCAGGCGACCATTTATCTGGCCCTGGCCCCCAAAAGCAACTCCACCCTGGCCTATTTCAAGGCCAAGGAGTCCCTGGAGAAGCAAGGCGCCACCCGGGTGCCCGGGCCCTTACAGGACGCTCACCGGGACCGCAAGGCCCTGGGCCACGGCCGGGATTATCTTTACCCGCACGACTTTCCGGGGCACTGGGTGGCGCAGGACTATCTGCCGGCGGAGATGGCCGGGGAACGCTTTTACGAGCCGGGGGGCGAGGGGGAGGAACCGGCCCTGGCGGCCCGCTGGCGGGCTTTCCGGAAAAAAAGCCCGGACCCGGATCGAGGCGGTTCGGGAGAGGGTGAAGACTGATCGCGATTTGAGACTTCTGCCTGGAAAAGTTGGAGTAGGGTGCGTCTTACGCACCAATAAGTTACCGACTATTCATGGTCTTGGAGTGAGCCAACGGCTCATGAGCGACTGCCTTGAAAAGTTCTTGTTGGCTTATGGAAAAAACTGTTGGCAATGAATATAAGTAGGTTGGGCGCAATATCAAGATGTCCCCAACCAGTAATTCATGAGCCCTTGGCTCACCCATCAGTCATGAAAAGTTGTAGGCTTTTATTATGGGGCGCGATGCGCCCCCTACATTAACTTTGAACTTTGAACCTTAAACTTTGAACTTTTCAAAGCAGGAGCTTGGGAACGAGAGAAAAGGCGAAATGTAGGGTGGGCACGGCCCACCGGCCTCCTGCCCGGGCGCAGCAGCCGGACCGGGTTTATTAAATTATGTTGCCTATATATATTATTTAAGTAAATTACTTTTAGAGCAATGGAAAAAGGGCCATGGAAAAATGTAGCCATAAATTTCCAAAGCCCAGAGAATCATGCAGGCGGTGTCCTTTGTTTAGAGCTTTATTAGTAATAAGTTAAGCAGCTTAACCTGCCATTATCTCCGCCCGGAATAAACGGGCCGGAGCGGCGCCTCACTGGACATTAGGAGAAATCAGACTTATATTATTATCGGCAAGTTTGGGGGAGCACCTTTGCAAGGAGGTGCCTGGCAATGGCTCGAATCATTGTGGTTGACAGCGAACCCAACATCCGCCAGTTATGCCGGGAAGAATTGCAGGATGAAGGCTACGAAGTCATGGTAGCCGCGGCGGGTGGCGACGTGGTGCGTCTGGTGGATTCCTTCAAGCCCGACGTGGTCATTCTCGAGGTGGTGCTCCCCGACATCTCCGGGTTGGAAATCGGCCTCATGGTCAAGGGAACCAAGAAGGACACCCGGATAATTTTTTACTCCCACGGCCGCCCTCCCCGGGACCTCGCCACCTGGGGGGCGGATGATTTCGTGGAAAAGTCCTATAACCTGGACCCCTTGAAGAAGGTAGTGCGCCGCTGGTTGCCTCCCCATGGAAACTCCTTACCTGCGGGTGTTTAATCAGGCTGTTCCGCCCTGATATCATTGAAGCTCAGCCGGAGATCCGTTCCCGCCTGAGGCGGGAACCTTTTTTTTGGGGGCACGGCTTATCTTCTGCAAGACCTCGGCCCTGACTTCGGCTAACTTGCCGGTGAGGCAAAGGTAGCGCCGCCCCCTGGGCGGCGTCCCGCATCATCTCGGGAACTTTTCCGAGCAGCCAGCGCCCGCGATTGACCCTTTACACCGGAGGTTGATATGGCTATCATGGAAATCAGCGTGGTGCCGCTGGGATTGGGCACCCCGAGCGTGGGCGACTACATCGCCCAGGTGGTCAGGTACCTGGAGCAGGAAAACATCCCCCATGAACTCACGGACATGGGGACCCTGGTGCACGGCCACGCCGCCCGGCTCCTCAAGGTGGCCCAGGTGCTGCACGAACTGCCTTTCGACCGGGGAGCGCTGCGGGTGATGACCCATATAGCCATTGACGACCGCCGGGACAAAGACGTCACCCTCGGCGACAAAGTAAAATCGGTGCAGGCGCGTCTTAAGTAAATTATGGCCAACCAAAAAAAGGATTATTATCGCATCTTGGGGGTGTCCCGGAACGCCGGGATCGACGAAATCAAGAAGTCTTACCGGCAGATAGCCTTAAAGTTTCACCCGGACCGCAACCCGGGGAACCAAGAAGCGGAAGAGAGGTTCAAGGAGGCGGCGGAGGCTTACGAGGTCCTGCACGACCCGGAAAAGCGCCGGCTCTACGACCTGTATGGCCATGAAGGGCTGTCGTCCACCGGGTTTACCGGGTTCCGGGACTTCTCCGACATTTTCCGTTCCTTCAGCGACATCTTCGAGGACGTTTTCGGCTTCGGCGGGGGTTTCGGGGGGGGCGCCGCCGGCCCCCACCCCCAGCAGGGCAGCGATCTGCGCTACGACCTGACCCTGGATTTTCTGGACGCGGCCCTGGGCACCGAGGTGACGGTGGAGGTGCCCCGGGTGGTCAACTGCCACACCTGCGGCGGCACCGGGGCCAAGCCCGGGACCAGGAAGACCCCCTGTCCCCAGTGCGGCGGCCGGGGAGTGGTGTCCCGGAGCCACGGCATCTTTCAGATCACCACCACCTGCCCCCGCTGCCAGGGCCTGCGGGAGTTTTACGCCGAGGCCTGCGCCGCCTGCAACGGGGAGGGACGGCTCCGGGAAAAGAAAAAGATCAAGGTGAAGATCCCCCCGGGCATGGACAGCGGCACCCACTTGGTCATGGCCGGGGAAGGCAACGGCGGCGCCTACGGCGGCCCGCCCGGGGACCTGTACATCGTCCTGCAGGTGCGGGCCCACGAACTCTTCCGCCGGGAAGGCTACGACCTGCACCTACAGGTGCCCATCTCCTTCGTCCAGGGGGCCATGGGCACCCGCCTCACCATCCCCACCCTGAAGGACCCCAAGGAACTGGTGGTCCCCCCCGGGACCCAGCCCGGGGAAATCATCCGGCTCAAGGGCGAAGGGGTGCCGTACCCCAAGGGCAACCGCCGGGGCGACCTGCTGGTGGAAGTGAAGGTGACCATCCCCACCAGCCTCAGCCCCCGGCAACAGCAGCTGCTGGAAGAGTTGGCCAAGGAGGACCCCGGGACCAGGGCCCAGGCCGCGGCCAGGGGGGCAGCCGCCCCCAACGAGGCAGGCATCCTCAAGAAGCTGTGGCATACGGTGAAAGAGCACATCCAGAAGTCTTAATGATTTAGGTTAAATTAAGGGGGTGGGGTTCTTTAGAACCTAGTGCAAAATCTCTTTTGCGGTCATCCTGAAGGTAATGAAGGCTCTCAAGTTCCTTAAAATACGAGATTCGTCGCCTCGCTCCGAATGACCCATCGGGACGGTTCCCCCCCTACCGGGACTTTCACGGTAAAGCCTGGTGCTGCCCAAGCTCCTCTTGGGCGGTCTCCCGGCAATTCCCGGCCCCGCCCTGGCCCCGGGGCCTGGCCGGACTTGCCTTAGGGCGGCGGTTCGGAGCCGGGGCCGACTCTTCGTCAAACTCGCCTCATTTTCCCAACTATTTGTATTGACAAGCCACCATCCTTGAGTAATTATTCACAATTAGACCGGTCTCACCGGCAAAGGCTGAGATATGGCCATTGACCTGAATATCATCATCGGCGGGGCCGCCGGACAAGGGGTGCACGCCATCACCTTGCCCCTGGCCAAGACCCTGGTGCGCCGGGGCTGCCACGTCCTGTTCGTCATGGACTACCAGTCCCGCATCCGGGGCGGGCACCTGTTCAACCGTATCCGGGTGGCGGATCAGCCCCTGCCTGGGTCCCGGGAAGGCGTGGACCTGCTGGTGGCCCTGAACCAGGAGACCATCTCTCTGCACCGGCAGGAACTGGCCCCGGACGGCGTCATCATTTACGACGCCTCCAAGGTCAAGGAAGTGCCTGCGGGGGCGAGAACCCTGGCCCTGGACCCGGACACCCTGGTCCCGGAGAAAAAGGCCGGTGAAATCGCGGTCAACGCCGGGGCTTCCGGGGCGCTGCTGGGCCTGCTCAAGGTGCCCCTGGAGCCGATGATGCAGCTGCTCCTGGAGACTTTCCTCGCCAAGGGGCCGGAGGTCGTCGGCTGGAACCACCAGGCCGCGGCCGCGGGTTACCGGCAGGCCGCGGCCCTGGGCAACAGCCACACCCTGGCGGGGATTTCCCGGCCGGCCCAGCCCCGGCTCCTGATAAACGGCCACGAAGCCGTGGCCCTGGGGGCCCTGGCCGCGGGATTGCAGTTTCTTCCCGGCTACCCCATGACCCCCTGGAGCAGCGTCCTGAACGCCATCGGCAGCCGCGCCGCCCGATGGGGGGTGGTGGTGGAGCAGGCGGAAGACGAGATTGCGGCCATCAATATGGCCGTTGGCGCCTCCTATACCGGAGTCCGAGCCATGACCGGCAGCTCCGGAGGCGGTTTTTCCCTGATGGTGGAAACCCTGGGTCTGGCCGCCTGCACCGAGACCCCCCTGGTCATCTTGGAGTCCATGCGGCCCGGTCCCAGCACCGGGCTCCCCACCCGCACTTCCCAGGGGGACCTGAATTTCGTGCTCTACGCCTCCCAGGACGACTCGCCCCGGGCGGTGTTGGCGCCGGGCACCCCGGCCCAAGGCTTTGCCCTGACCGCCAAGGCTTTCCACCTGGCGGACCGCTACCAGTTGCCGGTCTTTATCCTGACGGACCAGTATTTTGCCGACACCTCCTTCACCCACGAAACCGGGGAGTTCCCCGAACAGGTTGAGATCGACCGGGCCCTGGAGCTGGGGGAGGCCACGGAGCCTTATGAGCGCTACGCCATAACGGCAAGCGGCGTCTCGCCCCGGCGCCTCCCGGGGTTCGGCCCGGTGGTGGTGGCGGACTCCGACGAGCACACTCCCGACGGCCACCTCACCGAGGACCTGGCGATGCGGGTTCAGATGCACGAGAAGCGCCTGCGCAAGCTCAAGGGGCTGGTCCAGGAACTGGGCGGGATCACCGCCATGGGGACCGCGGCCGCCCCGCTGGTCCTCATGGGCTGGGGCTCCAGCCTGGGGCCGGTGATGGAGGCGGTGAGCCGCCTCAACGCCGGCGGCACCCCGGCCCGGATGGTGCACCTGAGCGAGCTCTGGCCCTTTCCTAAAGAGGCGGTCACCGCCGCCTTGGGGCAGGCAAAAAAGCTGGTGCTGGTGGAGATGAACGCCACCGGCCAGCTTAACCGGCTGCTGCGCCAGGAGACGGGCCGGCAGGCGGACGAACTGGTTCTCAGGTACGACGGCGCCCCCTTGACCCCGGAGTACATCCTGCGGGGCCTCAAAGGCGCGGCTTAAGGAGGCCGATGATGCTGCCGTTTGACCTCTATCAAGGCATCGAGTCGGCCTGGTGCCCGGGCTGCGGCAACTTCGGTATGCTCAAGGCCTTCAAGCAGGCCCTCTCCGAGCTGGAGATCCGGCCCGAAGAGCTCCTGGTGGTCTCGGGCATCGGCCAGTCGGGAAAATTTCCCCACTACCTCAAGTGCAACACCTTCAACGGCATCCACGGCCGCACCCTGCCGGTGGCCACCGGCGCCTGGCTTGCCAACCCGGACCTGAAGGTGGTGGCTGAGGCGGGGGACGGCGACTGCTACGGCGAAGGCGGCAACCACCTGCTGGCGGCCATGCGCCGGAACCCGGACGTCACCCTGGTGGTGCACAACAACCAGGTGTACGCCCTGACCAAGGGGCAGGCCTCGCCCACCAGCGACCTGGGGTTCAAGACCCTGCTGCAACCCGAAGGGGTGTATTATCCCCCCCTGCACGCCCTGGCCATCGCGGTGGCCCAGGACTGCTCCTGGGTGGGCCGGGGCTTTGCCGGCGAGGTGGAGCATCTCACCTGGCTGTATAAAGACGCTTTGACCCATAAGGGGTTCGCCCTGCTGGAGGTCTTGCAGCCCTGCGTCTCTTTTAATAAAGTGAATACGTTTCAGTGGTACCGGCAACGGGTTTACCACCTGGATCAGGAACCGGATTACGAGCCGGAAAATGAAATCTGGGCCTACCGGAAGGCCAAGGAATGGGGGGAGCGGATTCCCATCGGGGTGCTCTATCGCCGCCCCCGGCCCCTATTGAAGGAATTCCACCCGGCCTTGAAGGCCGGTCCGCTGGTGCGCCAGCAGCCGGAACGCCCCGTGGCCCAGCTTCTGGCGGAGTTCTATTAGCAGATGAATTACGGGACCACATATTTAATTCTTAAAATTAATAAATTCCTAAACCGCCAGTCTTGCAGAATTTAGTATGGGGTCCCGGTAATGCCGTTTGAGAGGAGATAAACATGGTGGCTGAAAAAGAACTGAGATCCTGGGACATCGTCCAGGAACCCAACCGCATCCTGCTGGAAGAAGACTACGGCTCCAAGATGGAGCTTCTGATCTATCTCCTGACCTGGTCCGTCGAGATCGGTCTCTGTTTCGTCCTGGCCATCTCCTACCTGCGGGGCTGACCGGGGTCTTGGGAATTGCGGGACCCTATACTTAATTCCCAAGATTAAAAATTCTCAATTGCCAGTCTTCGAGAATTAAGTCTGGCGTCCCGATAATTCCAGTGGAAGTTTTTTTGCCAGACTGTAAAAATCCGGGACCGCGGGATTTTTGGCCGAGGGCCTGGAGGGCCGGCCTTCAAAGTTTGCCGGAGGATTCTCCCGGGACAGCCCGTTCGTCAAAAGGTATGAATCTTGCATTTTTAGAAATAGGTCCCTGAGGGTGAGGGCCATGCGAAGTTCGAAAAAAAATATTTTAATAATTGAAATATAACTTGAACGGACTTAAAATATAAGTTGGGTGTTTTTTTAGGCTGATCATCCCTTGTTGGCGTCGAGAAAAAGACGGCGGCCGACAGTTAGTAGGCGCGGGGCAGGAACCCACCATACCTGGGGGTTACCACAGGCACTGGCGTAGCTGGATTCGCAGAGCCTAGGAACCGATGGGAAAGGCTCAGGGAGGTGTGGGACATCATGATTAACGAACTGTTAGCGCCGGGCGGCAGCCTGGAAATGGTGGAGGGCGTTTTCAAAAACGGCGCCAACGCCGTATACGTGGGGGCTAAGGGATTTAGCCGCCGCAAATGCCAATGGGAACTGGAAGACAGCCAGATCGGGGAGGCGGTGCGCATCGCCGCCCACTACCAGGGCAAGATCCGGGTGGCCCTGAACGCCGAGATCCCCCCGGAAAAATTGCCTCTGGTGGCGCAGAAAGTGGAAAAGTACGCCCACTTCGGCATCGAAGGGGTGATCGTCAAGACCCCGGCGGTCATGCAGGAGACCCACCGCCGCTTCCCGCACTTGGTGATTCACGCCAGCGTGGGCTGCAACATCCAGACCCAGGAAGAAATGGCCCGGTTTAAATCCTACGGCGCCACCCAGCTGGTGGCTTCCACGGAAATCGACACGGTGGCAAAGCTGGCCCGGTTCAAACGGGAAGCCGACGAACTGGGGCTGCTCACCGAAATCCTCATCCACGGCAACCGCTGCATCGGCGGGGTGGGGAACTGCATGTTCCATGAACTCATCGCCGACTCCTACATCCGCAAGGTCTACCGGGACGAGGAAGGCAACG
>JBGPBR010000067.1:0-8360 GCA_041481325.1 Desulfobaccia bacterium | reverse complement strand
GGCAGCGGGCCCTGTTGAGCGCCGGCCGGGAAGTCGTCCAGGAGACCCGCCTGTGGGACACGGTGGCCAACCAGACCGTGTCCATGCGGGGCAAGGAAGAAGCCCACGACTACCGCTACTTTCCCGACCCGGACCTGGTGCCGGTCAGGGTCTCTGATGAGTGGGTAGCAGCCCTTACGAAAGAACTGCCGGAGCTGCCGGCAGCGCGGCTGGCCCGGTTCCAGAAGGAATACGGGTTGCCCGAGTACGACGCCGAGGTGCTGACCTCGGATAGGGCTCTGGCGGATCACTTCGAGGCCACACTCAAGCAGGCCCCTAACCTTTCTCCCAAGCACGTGAGCAATTGGATTATGGGGGATGTCCTTAGAGAAATGAAAAAAGGTACGATAGTGATTGGTGTTGAGCCTGCGACCAAGTCGCTTCCAATTAAAATAAGCGTGGCCGATGCTGTGCATATAACTTCTTCAGCTACCGTAAGCTTACTCACCCTGGTGGGAAAAGGCACCATCAGCGGCAAGCTGGCCAAGACCGTGTTCGAGGAGATGGTGGCTACCGGCCAGGACCCGGAAACTATTATTAAAGAAAAAGGCCTTGTGCAAATTAGTGACACAAGTGCCCTGGAAGCCGTGGCCCGGGAAATCATCGAGGCCAATCCCAAAGAAGCCGCGGACTTTCGGGCCGGGAAGACCAAAGTCCTGGGCTTCTTTGTGGGCCAATTGATGAAACGCACCAAAGGCCAGGCCAACCCGCAGCTAGCCAACGAGGTGTTCCAGAGGTTGTTGGGGGAGGGATCTGAGAATAAGATATTGGGGGATGGAGTTTGAGATAGGCGAGTAATCCATGCGAATCTTTGTTAAGACTTATATATTCCTGACCCGCCAAAACCCCTTTTAGGTGGAATCGATCCAGCAAAGGCCTTACGGGAGTGCGACCATGCAGACGAACAAAATCGAAGTTTCGAAGAGGGGAGGGAAAACAATTTACATTCCTTTAAGCGTTTACAGAGCTGGTAAACACAACCTGACGATCTCGTGCTCCGACCCCGACCACAAATTCAAGTTTGGCACCAGCCCCGAACAGCTTCAGAAGTTTAGGGACAAGCTGGAGGAAATCTTCTCGGAGTTGGTCGAACATCGAGAAGATTAAAGGAAAGAAAATCTATTTAACTGCCTTTTAATAGAGTTTTAGGGGGTGATTGAGATCATAATCCCCCCTCCCCCCCTTTAGAAAAGGGGGAAAAAAACCGAAAACCGAAAACTGAAAACCGAAAACCGGAGTCAAAATGATCCCCTATTGCAGCATCTGTTGGGATAATGACAAGGTCAAGCTGCTGGACCAGCGCCGCTTGCCCCGGGAAGAAATTTATCTGGAGATCCGTGATTACCGCGAGATCATCGAGGCCATCCGGACCCTGGCCATCCGGGGGGCGCCGGCCATCGGGGTGGCCGCGGCCATGGGCGCGGCCCTGGGGGCCATGGCCATTGACACCAGGGACCCGGCGGCTTTCCTGGGGCGCTTTCAAGAAATTTGCCGGGAAATTGCCACGGCCCGGCCCACCGCGGTGAATCTCTTTTGGGCCCTGGAGCGGGTCCAAAAGGTGGCCCTGGCCATGGCCGGCCGGAGCGTCTCGGCCATCAAGGAGCGCCTGATATTGGAAGCCCAGGCCATGCTCAAGGAAGATGAGACCACCAACAAGCACCTGTCCCGGCACGGTCAAGCCTTGATCCATAGCGGTCAGCAGGTTCTCACCCACTGCAACACCGGGGCCCTGGCCACCGGGGCCTACGGCACCGCCCTGGGCGTCCTCAGGGCCGCCTGGGAAGCGGGGAGAAAATTCTCCGTGTGGGTGGACGAGACCCGGCCGCTGCTGCAAGGGGCCCGCCTCACCACCTGGGAACTGGGGAAGCTTAACATCCCCTACACCCTGATTCCCGACGGCGCCGCCGCCACCCTGATGCACCAGGGCAAGGTGGACCTGGTCATCTTGGGGGCGGACCGCATCGCGGCCAACGGCGACACCGCCAATAAGATCGGCACTTACAGTCTGGCCGTCCTGGCGCATCACCACAGCATCCCGTTTTACGTGGCCGCGCCGCTGTCCACCTTCGATTTTGCCATTCCCGACGGCAACCACATCCCGGTGGAGGAGCGCCGGGGGGAGGAAGTGACCCACCTGTGGGGCATCGAGGTGGCTCCCGCCGGGGCCCCGGCCCTGAACCTGGCCTTCGACGTCACGCCTAACGAGCTGATCACCGGCATCATCATGGAGAAGGGGATCATGAAGCCGCCTTACTCCTCCAGTTTAAAACCTTTCAGAGAGGCGCGGGGGTAAGCGATGCGCAAGTGGTCTTTACCTCTTTTGGTTTGGGCGCTTTTGAGTTTCGCCGGTCCGGCGTGGGCCGCGGGGCCCTATACCATCCACCTGCCCGCCACCAGGACGGGGGTGGATCCCCAGGCGGTGACGGTGGTGGGCCAGGTGCAGCACTTCCGCGTCAAGAAGGGGGACGACCTCCTGGAAATCGCCCGGCACTTCGGACTGGGCTACTCCGAGCTCGGGGTGAAATACCGCCACTGGGACCCCTTCCTGCCGCCGGCGGGGGCGGAGATGACCATCCCCACCCTGTGGATCGTCCCCGACAGCCGGGGCAAGCAGATCATCGTCAATACCGGGGAGATGCGCCTCTACTACTTCAAGACCCCTACCCAGGTCTACACCTTCCCCATCGGCATGGGAGTGCTGGACTTCAAGACCCCCCAGGGAACCTTCCGGGTCGTCGAAAAAAAGGTGAACCCGGCCTGGCACATCCCCAAATCCCTGCAGAAAAAATACGGCATGTCCGTAATGCCTCCGGGAGAAGACAATCCCCTGGGGGAATACAAGCTCACCTTATCCTGGGGCGACTACGGCATCCACGGCACTCACATGCCCCTGGGGGTGGGGCGCCTGGTGAGCCACGGCTGCACCCGCATGTACCCGGAGCACATCAAGCAGTTGTTTCCCCTGGTGCCCAAGGGCGCCTCCGTGGAGTACATCTATGAGCCGGCCAAGGTGGGCTTCCGCCAGGGCCGCGTCTTCCTGTCGGTGCACGAAGACGTCTATTTCAAGATCCGCTCCATGATCTTGCACGTCCTGAACCTGCTGGAGCAGCGGGGCCTGGCGGACCAGGTGGACATGCGCAAGGTGATGCAGACGGTGGAAGAGCAGGACGGCATGCCGGTGGACGTTACCGGCGGGGCGCAGGCCGCCGGGAGTTTCACCTCCAGCCGGACTTATTGACCCAAGTTTCCCGCCCCCTAATTTCTTGGACGCCCGCAGTCTTAGCAATAAGAGACCCCTGCGATAGTCATCAGGATGGATAGCTCTCCCAGGCTGTCCACCGTCGCAGGCGAGGGCGCCGCGCTATTTTTGAACGCCTAAAGGCAGCAACCGAGACCTTATACTAAGTTGCAGTCTAAAGACAATTAATGATCCAGTCGAAGCCTGTAGTCGAAGCGACCAATTCTTGGTCGTTTTCCAAGGCGACTAACGCTTCCACCAGGCGATCTTCGACGCCATCCAGGCTATGAAAAACTTCGTTGGCGAACCACTTCTCCCGGATCTCATCCTAGATATGTTCCACGGGGTTGAGTTGTGGACTGTAAGGCGGTAGCGCCTCAAGCCTCATATTTTCCGGCACTGCCAGGTTATTTGCCCGGTGCCAACCAGCCCCGTCAAGGAACATCAGGATAAACTCTTCTGGCTGGCGCCGAGCCACTTCTTCTAAGAAGATGGACATGGCTTCTGCGGTTACTACCGGCAAAACCAGACTGTCCAAAGTGCCGTCTTGTGGACTTACGGCTCCAAAGGCGTAAGTATATTCACGGACGATCTGCATGCCCACTTCCGGCCGGAAACCCTTGGGAGCCCAACAGCGTCGTGGGTCATTAATTCGGCCAAAGCGTGCCTCATCCTGAAACATCAACCGGACTTGCCGCCCTGCGGAGGCCTGTCGCATCACCTCTTGTTCAACGATCTGCGGCAGTTTTTTTAAACTCCGCCTGAGTGGCGGCATCGGACTTGGGATGGCGGGGTCGGGGGACGACCTTGCGCCAGCCATGACGCGCCAACATCCGATAAATGGTTGACTTGGGAACCTTGCGGCCTAGAACCTGTTCATAGGCGGCCTTGACCCGGCTTACTTCCAAGATGCCACCCGTTTCCGACTGGGCCAGAAACTCTTGAAGTAATTGCCGTTCCTCTTCCAGAGTTAGGTTCTGATAATATCGTCCTCCCCGCCCGGTGCCTTTAAGTACTGCTTCTCCCTCCCGCAAATATCTGGCTTGGAGCTTGCGCACCGATGCAGGATGCCAGCCGAGGGCGGTGGCCACCTGATCGGCCGAGAGACCCAGCGAAGCTCGCAGCCAGAGGCATTGTACCCTTTGAAACTCGCCTTTGGTTTTGGCCCGCTTCAAGTCCACGGCCAAATTCTCATGAGCGCCTTCTGGCAATGGCTTTGGCCTTCGCATGCCTCTCTCCTCCCAGAGAAAAGCATATCATAAATAGCCAATAGACTGCAACTTAGTATTAGGACATAACCGGGTCTTCACTTACAAAGGCCAACCTATTCGCTCCAAAAAGACCTGCTTCAGAAATGCCTGTCAAAAAGCCGGGATCATAAACTTCCGGTTTCACGATCTGCGCCACACCTTCAACACCAATATGCGGAAGGCAGGAGCCGCTCCATCCGTGATCATGAAAATGACCGGACATAAGACAGCAGCCATGTTTCATCGCTACAATACGGTGGACTTCTCGGATGCTCAAGACGCCTACCAGAAACTCAGGGAGCATTTGAGCCAGGGGCATGAACTGGAAGGCGCAGGTCAGGCAGGGCAGTGCTCCCATAGTGCTCCCGGACAAAAAAAGGGGTAGCCGCAGCTACCCCAAATGCTGATCAATCGTGGCTCCCCGGGACGGACTCGAACCGCCGACCAAGTGGTTAACAGCCACCCGCTCTACCAACTGAGCTACCGGGGAGTGTGGTTGGCTGGGGGACAAGGATTCGAACCTTGATAGGCAGATCCAGAGTCTGCAGTCCTGCCGTTAGACGATCCCCCAAGCTCAAATCTTTTTATACGCGGCAGTGGGGTTTTTGTCAAGGGGAGCCCGCCCTCCAAGGCTCTGGGCAGGATTAAAATAATTTCCGCCTTACCTGGTAACAAGACAGAGTTCTTTGGACACCCGGTAGAAAATGGGTATGGCCAGCAGCTGAGAAATTACGGAAAAGGCGATGAGTGAGGCGAGGGAGACCTCATAGAGCCACCCCATCAAGGCGCTCCCCAGGAACCAGAAAAGCCCGAAGCCCGTATTGAATACCCCGTAGCCGGTGGCCCGGCGGTCTCTCGGGACCATCTCCGCCAGGGCCGCCTTGATAATGGACTCCATAGCTCCCATGCCGATGCCCCATAGAACCATGCCCAATAATGCCAGGCGAAAGCCCCCCAGAAATACCAGGGGAGCAAAACAGGCGGACAAGATTGCTGCCCCGACGATCACCGGCATCCCCAGGCGGTCGAACAACCGCCCCAAGATCAGCGCCGCCGCGGCATCCACCCCCATGGCCACGGCGTAAAATATGGGAATCCAGTTGGGGGCGGCAATCCCTGTTTTGGCAAAATGATAGGCAATCAAGGGAAAATCAGCGTAACCGGCGCCAATCAGGCCCACGGCGGTAACGTAAAGCCAAAAGGGACGGTGGAGCCCTTCGGACTCCAGTTTAGGAACACCTACCTCCAGATGCTGGGGATGGGGATAGCGGCGGGCAGCCGCGGCAATCACCAGCAGCGCCAGGATGGCCGGCAGCAACAAAACCGCAAAGCCTTCCCGGTACCCGCCACCGAAATATAATACCGCGGCGACTATCAGGGGCCCCGTCACCGCCCCGATCTGGTCCATGGCTTCATGGAAGCCAAAGCCCCAGCCCCTTCCCACCTCAGTGGTGGCGTGGGAAAGCATGGCGTCCCGGGCCGGGGTGCGGATGGCCTTGCCCAGGCGCTCCAGTATGAGGAGCAGGGCCGCCATCTCCCAACGCCCTACCAAAGCCAGCAGGGGCACCACGAACAGATTCAGGCTGTAGCCTGTAAAAATTATAGGCCAGTATTTGCCCCAGCGGTCCGTGAGGTACCCGGAGGCCAGGCGCAGGGCATAGCCCAGAAACTCCCCCAGGCCGGCCACCACCCCCACGACCAGGGCGCTGGCGGAGAGGGAACCCAGGAAAGGGCCGCTGATGCTGCGGGCCCCTTCGTAGGTCATGTCGCTGAAGAGGCTGACCACCCCCACCAGGACGATAAACTGCCAGGCAGCGGCGGTGGTGCCCAGATATTTGGAGTCGAGTTCCGCCTTTTTGTCCATAAGGGACTTGGAAAAGGATTCAGCCTAAAGAGCCGGGTCGGGTCAACAATGTTTTGATATGATCTAAATATTGGAGGATTCGACGGGCCTTTGGGTCGAGATAATTTATCAGTTCCAGCGGCGGTTCACCAAAACCTCGCAGATACTTGCCGGTCATTTCCAGAACGTCTACCCAGAGAATGTAGCAGTGTGTCCTGATGGTTTTGGCAACGTCCTCAGGACTTGGCTCCAGGCGCAGATCATCCTTTAATTCCTCCATGATGCCGCGGATGGAGGCAATATCGGCCAGTAATCCGGCACGCCTTTCGGGATCGAGGTTATTTGTTTCTTGGTAAAGGACGGAGTGCACTTCCCGCCCATGGGACCACTCCTCGAATTTAACCAGGGCTTCGTCGAGAAGGGTGAGTGTTATCCTGATTCTTCTGCGGTGTGCCTCGCCCAGGTTTGGAATGGCTCCCTCCTACATTTTGGAGACTTCCAGTGCTTTCTTCATCGGAAGGGCGACGCTATTACCGCACGATCAGGACGCTGCACGGGGCGTGGCGGCTCACCTTCTCCGCAGTGGTGCCCAGGAAGGCCGCCCAGACCCCGGAGAGACCGGTGTGGCCCACCAGCACCAGGTCGAATTTGCCCTCCCGGGCCACTTGCACAATGGTCTGGGCCGGGTGTCCGGGTCGCATCAGGGTTGGCAGCGCCACTCCCGCTTTTTCGGCCCGCGCCTGGGCCGCGGCCAGCAGCGCCCCGTATTGTTGGTCGGCAAATTCTTTTTCTTCCTGGACTTCGTCGATGGTGCCGCTGAAGCGGGGCAGCCTTTCCTGCACCGCCAGGGCCATGAGCTCGGCCCCATGGAGCTTGGCTAGCTCGATCCCCGCCTCCAGGGCCCGGTTGGCGCCCTCCGAGCCGTCATAAGCCAGCAATATTTTGCGGTACATCTGTTAACCTCCCGGCGGTATGGATTGGAACCGCGCTTCTGGCGGATAAGTACGGACCGAAGGGGCCCTCATTCCTCCGGGGTGTGCAGAAAGTGCTCCGCCGTGCCGTGGTAAACGAATTCCGGCTTCACCAACGGTCCCACCTCTCGAGGATGGAAAAAGAGTTGGGCAATGATGGTGGGGATCACCGCGGAGGCGATGACCACGGTCACCAGGATGGAATACTGGGCCTGGTCGATATAGCCGTAATTAAACCCAAACAGGGCGGAAATGCTGCCAAAGGTCAAGCCGGTGGCCATCATCAAGGTGGTGTAATTGGTCTCGCGCCCCGGCATCCGGAAGAGGCGGCACATGGGCCAGACGCCGACAATCTTAGCCGCCATCTTTACCCAAAACAACGCCACCAGCAATCCAAACCCGGCTATCAGCGCCGGCAGGGATACCAGGGTGCCGGCCTTGATAAAAAAGAACGGCGTCAGCATGGCGAAGACGATGGCCCGCATGCGGTGAATGAGCACCTTGTCGTGGACGAAGAGGCCCGCGATCACCATGCCGAAGAGATAAGCCGGCAACACCGCCTCGCTGCGGGCGGTGACGGCCAGGGCCCCCAGGACGCTGAGCACCAGGAAGATGAATTTAATCTCCGGCTCGCTCACTCGGCCGCTCCATCGGGCAAATACATAGCGGCTGAGGCGCGGCAGCAACAGCAAGGCCGCTGCGGTGACCACCACAAAGATGAGCAGCCAGTAATCATACTGGGCGAAGATCAGACCCAGGGCCAACACGGTTCCCAGGTCGGTGATAAAGCAGGCGGCCAGGATGAGTTTCCCCAGTTCGGTTTCATTCAAACCGGTCTCCACCATCACCGCATAGACCACCGCCATGGAGGTGGTGGACAGAGCGATGCCGGCAATCTGGGCCCCCTGAAGACTCCAGCCGCTAATATAGTAGGTGTAGGCCATGGCGCCCAAGAACGGCAGGGCGAAGGAAACGATGCCGATGGCCAGGGTAGGTTTTAACTGGCGGCGGAAGGCCTC
>JBGPBR010000066.1:0-8368 GCA_041481325.1 Desulfobaccia bacterium | reverse complement strand
CCCAGCGGGCGTAGTACGTCCCCCGGATTTCCGTGAGGCCGGGGAGAAACCGCTGTCTGGCCGCCAGCGACCCGGCAAAGCGCAGGGCGGTGGCCCAAAACCGCAAATCTTTCCCGATAATGACGCCGGGAGCCAGGACCTCTTGGTTCACACAGGCACAGAGCAACTCGACTTCTGCCGGCGGCGACAAGGCCAACGTTGTCACCTGCCACGGGGATATGGCAACCGGTTCCCGGGAGGCTGAAGATTCGGAAATCAGCGGACTGGAGGCCAAGGGGCGATTCTTGTGGGTGGGGAGCCAGGCAACTGCGGTCTCGCTGGCGAGGCCGTTCAGCAACTGGCCTAAGCCGGCCTCCTGGAGCGCCTTTGATAAATGGTCCTTGCCGGCGTCGTGAGGGAATGGCGGGGGTTTGGAGGCCTTTAACCTGCCTTTGCTCACTCGGTTGACGCGAGGCTCAGGGGCGGCAGGAATTTCTCCCCAGACAAACAAGCGGTTCTCATAAAATGCGGCGTGCAGGATAAGCATTGGTAGGCGAGCGGTGTTGCTTCAGAAAAATCATACCGGGAATGGCTGAAAAAAACAATTCGCGATGTGGAGTGGTTTGCAGGAGACGGGTCCTTCAGACTTGCCCTGGGGGGAAAATGTATGCCGAGCGAGCTTAGCCGTAGCCTTGGAATAACAGAAATTAGCCACCCCGCAAAATCTTCAGGGTGCGTATAGGGTGCAAATTGGCCCTGGTGAGCATCAAGCGCCGGGGCTTTTCTTTCTTTAAGCTCGAGCTTCCCCAGGTAAAAAGCGGGTTATGGCTTGCCGGCGGTACGCCGCAATGGACCCGCCACCCCCCACCGATTTCCAGGCAATGCCAGCCGGCGGCGGTCCCAATGGCCTCCAGACCCCTGATGGTGGCATGGTCGCGGTCCCGTTCCAGGGCCGCCAGCCGCTCATAAGCCATCAGCCACTAGTTATCGAAGAGATACTCCAAACCCCCCTACCCCCCTTTATTAAAGGGGGATTTAGGGGGATTTGGTTTTTAACGGCAAAGCCTGCGGCTGCCAAGCAGCCTTTGGCCCGCAACTCGGCATTAACTTGCAAATAATTCAAACCTTCCATGTAACCTATCGATAATCCCTATTTTATTTAATCAAGAGCTGAAAACCGCAAAGCGCATAAAATATCCTTTGTGCTTCCGGGGCGGCGGCTTTAAAATCTCGCCAAAGTCGAAGGCAGGAGAGCAAGATGAGGCAGAACCCTCAAGGGGAGAGCATCCGCACCGGCACGACCCCGGAGACCCTGGCCCAGGCCCTTCTCGACAGCCTTTATTATATCCAAGGGCGCACCCCCGAGCTGGCCACCCGGAACGACTGGTACCTGGCCCTGGCCTACACGGTGCGGGACCGGCTCCTGCGGGACTGGGCCGAGACCCTCAAGCTGGTTGGGGAAGGGAGCAAAGTGGTCAGCTACCTCTCGGCCGAGTACCTGATCGGGCCGCAGTTGGAAAACAGCCTCATCAGCCTGGGCATCCGGGACCAGGTCCGGGAAGCCGTGGCCCGGCACGGGCTGAGTCTCCAGGATCTCCTGGACCAGGAACCGGAGCCGGGGCTGGGCAACGGCGGCCTGGGGCGGCTGGCCGCCTGTTTCCTGGACTCCCTGGCGACCCTGAAGGTCCCCGCAATCGGCTACGGCATCCGCTACGAGTTCGGGATCTTCGAGCAGGAGATCCGGGACGGCTGGCAGGTGGAGGTGACCGACAAGTGGCTGGGCCTGGGAAACCCTTGGGAGATTCGCCGGCCGGAGATCACCTATCTGGTGGGCTGGAAGGGACGCACTGAATATTATGTCGATGCCGCGGGGATTCAAAGGGCCCGCTGGCTTCCCGGCCGGGTGGCGCTGGGAGTGGCCTATGACTATCCGGTGCCCGGCTACCGCTCCCAGGTCACCAACCTGCTGCGCCTGTGGAAGGCG
Organism: Desulfobaccia bacterium; assembly: GCA_041481325.1. Classification (GTDB taxonomy): domain Bacteria; phylum Desulfobacterota; class Desulfobaccia; order Desulfobaccales; family 0-14-0-80-60-11; genus DASWLF01. The sequence continues at coordinate 6,405 of JBGPBR010000066.1, read as the reverse complement.
GAGGCAGTGGAGTCCTTCGACTTCCAGGACTTCAACCTGGGGGACTACTACGGGGCGGTGCAGGAAAAAGTGGATTCGGAGGTCGTCAGCAAAATCCTCTACCCCAATGACGAGCCGGAAGTGGGCAAGAGGCTCAGACTGGCCCAGCAGTACTTTCTGGTCTCCTGCTCCCTGCAGGACATGCTGCGCATCCAGGGCCTGCGCCAGAAAAAGCTGGACTATTTCCCTGAAAGCTTCGCGGTCCAGCTCAACGACACCCACCCGGCCATTGCGGTGGCGGAGTTGATGCGGCTCCTGGTGGACCTGCACTTCCTGGACTGGGACCAGGCCTGGGAGATCACCCGGAAGACCCTGGCCTACACCAACCACACCCTGCTGCCCGAGGCCTTGGAGAAGTGGCCCCTGCCTCTGTTTGGCGAAGTCCTGCCCCGGCACCTGGAGATCATCTACGAGCTCAACCACCGGTTTCTAGACGAGGTGCGGCGGCAGCACCCCGAGGACGAGGGGCTGGTGCCGCGGGTCTCCCTCATCGATGAAGCCGAACCCAAGTACGTGCGCATGGCGCATCTGGCCAGCCTGGGGAGCCATGCCATCAACGGGGTGGCCGAGCTCCACACCGGCCTGCTCAAAGAGACGATCCTCAAAGATTTTTACGCCCTGTTCCCGGAAAAATTTCTCAACATCACCAACGGGGTCACTCCCCGGCGCTGGCTGGTGCTGAGCAACCCCGGGCTGGCGGACCTCATCTCCAGCCGGCTGGGGCCGGGCTGGCCGAGCCGCCTGGAAGAAGACTTGCCCCGCCTGGAGCCCCTGGCCGGGGACCACGATTTTCAACAGGCCTGGGGCGCCGTCAAGCTGGCCAACAAGCGGGACCTGGCCGCGGCCATCAAGGCGCGCACCGGGGTCGCGGTGGCCCCGGACAGCCTCTTCGACCTCCAGGTGAAGCGCCTCCATGAATACAAGCGCCAGCACCTGAAGGTGTTGCATATCATTACCTTGTATAACCGCCTGAAGAAAAACCCCGACCAGGAAATCACCCCGCGCACCTTTATTTTCGGCGGCAAGGCCGCCCCCGGCTACTTCATGGCCAAGCTCATCATCAAGCTCATCAATGCGGTGGCGGCGGTGGTCAATGACGATCCGGAAGTCAAAGACCGTCTCAAGGTGGTGTTTTTCCCGGATTTCAACGTCAAGAACAGCCAGCGGATTTACCCCGCCGCCGACCTCTCGGAGCAGATTTCCACCGCGGGCAAAGAGGCCTCGGGCACGGGCAACATGAAGTTCGGCCTAAACGGCGCCCTGACCATCGGCACCCTGGATGGGGCCAACGTGGAGATGCGGCAGGCCGTGGGACCGGAGAACTTTTTCCTCTTCGGCCTGACCGCTCCGGAAGTTGCCGGCCTCTTGGAAAGGGGCTACCATCCGCTGGGGTATTACGAAACCAACCCGGAACTGCGGGAAGTGCTGGACCTCATCAGCTCGGGGCACTTTTCCCGGGGCGATACCCGGCTCTTCCAGCCCCTGGTGGCCTCGCTCCTGTACCGGGACGAATACCTGGTGCTGGCCGACTATCAGTCCTACGTGGACCGCCAGGCGGAGGTGGACCGGGTCTTCCGGGACCGGGAGCGCTGGACCCGGATGTCGATTCTGAACGTGGCCCGGCTGGGACGGTTTTCCTCGGACCGGGCCATCCGGGAATACTGCCAGCGCATCTGGGGCGTGAAGCCGCTCTAGGCGTGGTGGCCCGGCGGGGTCAGGCAGCCGCCGGGCGGCGCGGCAATGCGGTGGGCCGGGCCCACTCTCCATCTTCGCCGGCAGAGAGTCTTATCCCGAAGTTGGGCCCAGAAAAGTAATTTTGGTGGCCCAGTTTCACGTTGAGCCGGCAGACTTCAAATCATTATTCGCTATGGATTCCCTCGCCATAGATGGTAAAATTATCCACATCCAAGTATCTTCGTTTAAACTAACTTAGGTGCAGGCTAAGTGGCCATCAGAAGAGAATCCATCGTCTGCCCCGGATGCGCCTGTCTCTGCGACGACCTGGACGTCACCCTGGAGGGCGGCAACATTGTGGAGGTGGACAACGTCTGTCTCTGGGGGGTCGACCGGTTCCTGCACACCAAGAAATTCCATCCCAAAAAAGACCGGGGCCGGCTGCGCCTCCCCCAAGTGCGGCACCGGGGGCGGCTGGAGGCGGTCTCCTATGAAACGGCCCTGGAGCAGGCGGCCCAGGTCTTGCTCCGGGCCCGGCGTCCGGTGGTCTATGGCCTGACTAAATCGGGGTCCCGGGCCCAGGAGGCGGCGATGCGGCTGGCCCGGAGCCTGGGGGCCCGGCTGGAGCCCGGAGACCTGGCCTTTCAGGCCCCTTTTTACCGGGGTATGTCAGAACACCGGTTGTCCTTAGCCCCCCTGGAGATGATCCGGGACGAGGCGGACACGGTGGTGTATTGGGGGGCAAATCCGCTGCACTCCTGCCCCCGGCACCTGGCGCGCTACGGGGCCTTCGCCCGGGGCCGGTTCACCGAACGGGGGGTGGAAGACCGGCAGGTGGCCGCGGTGGACATCTTCCGCACCGAAATGGCGAAAGTCTGCCACCTGTTCCTCCGGGTGGCCCCGGCGGAGGAGGCGGCGCTAATCGAAGGGGTGACCGCGGCGCTGGCGGGCGATCCGGTGGCCGGGAGGCCGATTAAGGGCACCCGGCGGCTGGTGGAATTTTTCCGCCGGGCCCACCGGGGGGTCATTTTCTGCGGCCGGGGGGTGAGTTACGGGGAGGCCCGCGTCTATGACCGGCTGGCGCGGCTGGCGGCGGCGCTCCGCGGCCAGACGCACCTCAGCCTGTTTCCCCTGGCCGCGGATTTCAACTCCGCAGGCCTCTACCATCTTCTGCTCCGGGACTTTGGGAGCGCCGGGGCCCCGGATTTCGGGGCCGGCCCCCGACCGGTGATCCACCCCGATCCGGTGGACTTCCGGGAGGTGGACGCGGTGCTGGTGGTGGGGGCCGACCCTTTGTGGTTCCTGCCGGATGACCGGATTCAAGACCTCAAGGCCCGGCAGGTGCCCCTGGTGGCCCTGAGCCCCTTCGGCAACCGGACCACGAGTCTGGCCCGGGTGGTCTTTCCCGTGGCCCTGGCCGGGGTGGAGACCACCGAGTTGGCCTACCGCATGGACGGCCTGCCCCTGGTCCTGAGACAATTGACCCCGTCTTCCCTGCCGCCGGACCACCAGGTGCTGGGGGATCTGGAGCGGTTAAGCCGGGGTTAGAGATCAGGCCTGATACCAATTTGCAGTCAAAGAGCAATTTTTTGTAGCCGCAGGCTTTACCGTGCGTGCACAGGCGGGACGCCTGTGCCACCAATTGATTGCGAATCGGTATGAGATGTAGAGCCGGCGCCCTCGCCGGCTCTGGAACCCGAGGGCGGCGGTTCTACCCTTTGCTGCTAAACGCGGGCAGCCTCCTTCCCCTTAAGGGGTTGGGGATGGGAGCTGGAGGGAGGGGGCAGGGGCCGGCGCCCCTGGCCCCCTCCCTTACAAAAAAATCTTGCCGAGACCCAAATGCGTCTGAAACTTTCCGGCGGGCGCCTATATGACCCGTCCTGCGGCTGGCACGGCGAGACCCGGGACCTCCTGATTGAGGACGGCCGCATCGTGTCCCGCCTGGCCAGGGTGGACCGGGTCCTGGAGGTCCGGGGTCGGGTGGTGGTCCCCGGGGGCATCGACCTGCGGGCCCAGGTGGCCACCTACGGCCTCAACTTCCGGCGGGCCGACGGGGGGCTGCTGGCGCCCGGGGAGTTGGGGGAGGCCTACGCCGGGCTGGGCTACACCCACGTCCATGAGCCTTTCCTGACCCTCGCCAGCGCCAACTACGTCCATTGCCAGCTGGCCGCAGTGCCCGTGGTGGACACCTCCGCCTCCCTGGTGGTCAATCTCCGGGACCTGGACCTCTGGCTGCAGTCCCCCGAGGGCCTGCGGGAGGTGGGCGAGACGCTGCGGTTACTGCTGGACAAGACCCGGGCCCTGAACTTAAGGGTGGTGGAACCCTACGTCCGCTACCGGCAAGAGTATTATGCCCACCGCATGATGACGGTGGAGAAGGCCCTGGAGATCCTGGCGGAGCTGGCCAGGAGCCTAAAATTCACCATAGTGTTGGAAGCCGGTCCCGAAGTCTTGCGGGCCGGTTTGCCCCAGGCGGACCTTTTCCATCTGTCGGCCCTGGGGCCGGCCCTGGAAGGAGATGGGCTGCTGGAGGCCGCCCGGCGGCTGCTGGAGAGTGGAGCCACCGGGGACATGGGGCTGATGAACCCGGGGGAGGGGCCGGGGCCGACGGGTCCCGAGATGGAGGTCGACCTGGGGTGGTTCCGGCCCCTGAACCTGGCGCCCCGGCCCGATGCGGCCTGCGGACGCCGGGCCCTGGCCCTGGCCGTGGGCTACGACGGCGACCGCCTGGCCTTTTCCGGGGCCGGCGTCGGCCTGGCCCAGGTGCAAGATTACCCCCGGCTGTTTTCCTGGCTGGCGGACCGGGAGGCCCGGCGCCGGGACTGGGGAGAGGAGTTGGGCTCCCGGGACTATTCCCTGTCCCGGTGGGTTTGGGCCACCCGCACTTTGCCGGCCCGGCTGCTGGGGCTCCACGACCGGGGCCGGTTGAGCCCCGGGGCCCGGGCCGACCTGGCCGTCTATGACCCGCCGTCCGGCAACGGTCCCGCCCCCTGGACGGGCCGCTGCCGTACCTTGCTGAAGGCCGGGGAACTGGTGGTGGACGACTACCGGCTGGTGAACCCGGCCGTGGCCAGGGCCACCTATTACCGGCCGACGGCGGCGGCCGATACGGATTTGCTCCGGGAGCTTTGCCAGTCCTGGAGCTGGCGCCCGGAAAACCTCTGGGTCCAGGATGAGCTGCCGGTGGAGTGGCGGCAGGTTTAGGGAATTCCGGCCGCGGCTGGAAGGCCGGTGCTACCATTGCTTTTCATGAGTTGCGGCTGAGCCGCAGATTCATGAATGACTGGTTTTAAGGATAGGTGCGTGAGACGCACCCTATGGAAAGTGCCGGAGATTTTCGGGGGAATTTTCAGATTATTTTGCCGGGCCCTTGGAAAGAAGTGAAGCCATGGCCGAATTAGGCGACCTAACCGAATTTTTGCCGGGCACGGATTGCCGCCGGTGCGGCCTGAGCTGCGGCGACTTCGCCGCGGCTCTGTTGGCCCGGGAACTGGCCCCGGAGGATTGCCCGATCCTGCATGAGCCCGATTACGCCGGGTTCATCGAGGCCCTGCACGAGCTGCTGGGGCTCCCGGCGGCCGCGGCCCCGGGCATGCAGATCGATGGGGACAAGTGCAACGGCTGCGGCATCTGCGTGGTTATGTGCGAATACCACCTGGGCAACTGCCCCGAGGCCCGGTTGGGCAAGGGGCCCCGGGGCGCCGACCGGATAGTTTTCCACATCGTCAACGGCACCGCGGTGGTGGTCCGCCAGGACCTCTGCACCCGGATGGTTCAGGCCGCCCAGAAATGCAACAAGTGCGCCGACCACTGCCCCATGGAAGCCATCACGTTAAGGTAAAAGGCGCTCACTATGACCGCATGGACGCACCGGTTTCAGGTAGGCTGCCATGAGTGAAAAAATCCGTCTGCAAGACCTGGACCTGCTCTTCAAGGACGAAGTTGCCCGGGAGCCCGGCTGCCAGCATCTGTTGCGCTGCTTTTCCTGCGGGGTCTGCACCGCCGCCTGCCCGGTGAGCGAGCTTGAGCCCGGCTTCAGCCCCAGCCTGATCATCCGGCAGATCCTCTACGGGATGCGGCGGGAGCTGCTGTCCTCGCCGGCCCTGTGGTACTGCGCCCGCTGCGCCAACTGTTCCTTTCGCTGCCCCCAGGACGTGCGGTTCCTGGACATCATCCAGGGGCTGCGTAACCTGGCGGTCAGGGAAGGCCTGATTACCGCGGCCCGGGTGGCCAACCTGGATAAGGGGGAGCGTTTGGTGCAGGAACTCAGGCGGCGGCTCATTGCGGCAATCCTTAACGGTCCCGAGGCGGCGCAGCTCAAGGCCTCGATGGCCCGGATAATTGAAGATTTGGATCAGGATTAAATAATCGGCAAATAAGTTGAGGGCGGCACAGAGTCCCGCCCTACCAGTAAGCGCAGGAAAGGCCTACAAGCTATTGCAAACCTTTCTTGGGATGCAAATATGCTCTCAGCCAGGATAAGTTTGGGAAAGCAGGTTTTAAGTCCCCCTTTTCTAAAGGGGGATTTAGGGGGATTATCAAACGGTTATTTAATCCCCCCTGCCCCCCTTTAAAAAAGGGGGGTAATTCTTCCCCAACTTGAACCCTTGGCTGATTCAAGGTAACGCCGAAAATCGGTTTGGCAAGGCCTTCTAGTAGTCAATAGCTGAAGGCTGAGCGCGGAAAGCTGAT
>JBGPBR010000065.1:0-8418 GCA_041481325.1 Desulfobaccia bacterium | reverse complement strand
GTTTCCTCAGGAGTTATATCCTTTCTGATGTAAAAATCAGTCCATCGGATTTTCGATATTTCTTTTTTCCTGGCAGAATTTATTTTCAAAATATTTTGGGAATTGTCAGGAGGGTTGTAAGCGGCATGAGTCTCCATGAAGTTTATAAATAGAAAAAAGGCTTCCCTTGGCGATGACATTTCTCGATGATTTTTTGGGAAAGTTTAACGGTTCTTTCCGTGGCGTGGAACTGGTCGAAGCCGGTATGGAAGTTAAACTCCGGACAGATCAAATGGTCGCTGGACATGGCCACCGTATGGTAGCCCGATTGCTTCAAGATCTCAGGAAGGGTATAGTATTGCTCCGGGGAGAACTGGAAAACGGCATGGTCGCAGCCGTGCTCCCAGGGATAGAGGCCGGTAAACAGGGAAGCATGGGAGGGAATGGTCCAGGTGGCCGGAGCAAAACAATGACGGTAGAGGACCCCTGGCCGAAGCCAGGCGGCGCAATCCCGGCGTGGTGTCCCGCTCATGGCCGTAAGCCGAACCGCGCTTGGCCGGCACCGTGTCCATGATGATCAGGACAATATTGGGCAATTCGGTGGTCATCATCTTATGGCGGTAAGCAATCGCGGCAAGCTGCTCTTACGATGCGTATGAAGGCTGCCCCGTTCGGGCCGGCAGGTGCGGCCCGCGCCTGGCGTGGTGTCCTGGCTAGATTTCAAAAATAGCCCAGTTTTCTTAACCGGGACATGATCTCTTCTTTTTGGTGATCCCGCTGGCCCCGCTCGGTCCCCCTCCCGACTCCCCGCCGGGTGCAAGGCTCGCACCCCAGGCTGCGGTAACCCTGTCGGTACAAGTCACAAAAAGGCACATTATATTTTCTGATGTACGTCCAGATATCCATCTCAGTGAAATGTAAAATTGGGTGTATGCGAACATGGTCAGGATCGGTCCGGGGTGAAAAGTAGACTTCATTAATGCGTTCCGCCTGTTCATCCCACCGTACCCCGGTAACCAACGCCTTCCAATTATATTTTCGTAAGGCATCGCCAATCACTTGAGCCTTTAACTTTAAACAACACTCTTCTTTACTAGCGGATATTTTAATTGTTTTTATCGCTTCTTCGTTTCGTTCTATATATAAATCGAGCTCCCATTCTCGGGCAAGCCGATCTCTAAACTCATAAATTTCTTTAAATTTAACTGACGTATCTATGTTTAATACCGGTATAGTAACTTTTCCACCACCAAGTTCCTTTAATAAATGAAGAGTGGTGGTAGAATCTTTTCCACCGGTCCAGGCAACGGCAATTTCTCCTCCATAGGTCTCTAAAGCTTCTTTACAAATATCCAAACTCTTAGCGATCTTATCATCTAAGCTTGTCAATTTGTTTGACATCTCTCTCTCCAATTAGCTACTGCGTTCCATAAAATTGACAATAAGGCGCCGGCAGCCCTTGTATTATAAATCATTTTGGGGTGGGGGGGAAAAAATTTCGCCTTGCCGGGCCCGGGATAGGCGGCAGGGTTCGGCCTCGGAATCCTGCAAAGGCTGACTGGCAGGGGGCCTCAGGCCCCCGGGTGGAATCGATCCCGGGTTGGGGAGCTTCTTGAAATAGGGAATGCCCCTGTGGTATGATGCAGTGATTTTTGGGGCATGAGGTTTCCGGGGGATGGTAGTGGCAAGGAGCTGGCTCTTTATCCTGGGGTGTCTGTATTTGCTGCTCAGCGCGGGCCTGGCCGGGGCTGCGGAGATGGAACTCTTCAAAGCTGAGCGTTTCCAGGGCGGTCCCTGGCAGCTCCGGGCGGATCAGCTCACCTACGATGCCGCCCGTCATACTTACACCGCGGCAGGCCACGTGGAGATCCGGCAGGGGGAACGGCGCCTCAAGGCCGACGAAGTGCAGGTCAACGAAGAGACCAAGGTGGCCTGGGCCAGGGGCAACGTGCTGCTGGTTCTGGATGAAGACATCTTCACCGGGCAGGAGGGCCAGTTCAACCTGGCCACCCGCAGCGGCGAGATGCACGGCGCCAAGCTGTTTCTCAGGAGAAACCACTTCCATGTGGACAGCCCCCTAATCCGCAAAACCGGGGACAACACTTATTTCGCCGAGGAGGCCAAGGTCACCACCTGCGACGCGGACCGCCCGGTTTGGAGCTTCGCCACCCGCAAGCTTTCGGTGGTCCTGGAAGGCTACGCCACTGCCAGGGACTCCTCGTTTCGCCTGGCCGGGGTGCCGGTCCTTTATCTCCCCTGGACGGTGATTCCGGTGGGCACCGCCCGGCAATCCGGTTTTCTCCTGCCGGGCTACGGCCAGCACCGGGCCGGAGGGGCCGTGGTGGAAGCCCCGTTTTATTGGGCCATCAACGACTTCTCCGACGCCACCTTATACAACACCTACCTCATCAACCGGGGTTACATGCACGGGGCGGATTTCCGCCGGCGGGGCTATGATGAGGCGGCCTTCACCCTCCGGGGTTTTTACCTGAGCGACCACGATGGTCAGAATACCCCAACCCCGCATCGCTACTGGGTCGCCGGGATGGTTAACCAGCCGCTGCCGGGCGACTGGAATATGCGCGGCACCCTGGACCGCGTCAGCGACAGCGCCTATCTCAAGGATTTCAATTTCGGCTACATCGGCCTCGACCGCTTTTCCCGGGAACTGTCCCAGGATTTCGGCCGGGACCTGGAGCAGCAGGAAGTGAACGCCCGGGTCTCCACCCTCCTGTTTAGCCGCAACTTTACCGCAGCCAATTTCACTGTCTACGGCCGCTATTACGAAAGGCTGATACCGGACGACCCCCGCCTGTTCAATCGGCTGCCCGGGGCGTCCCTCACTACGGTGCCGTTGCGGTTGGGGGGGTTGCCCCTTTACGTAAGCCTGGACTCTTTTTCCTACAACTATTTTTACCAGGACCACGGCATGTATGGGGACCGGATGGACTTCCACCCCCGGGCGCAGCTGCAGGGCCAGCCGCTGCCCGGGCTGGCCTTCGATTCCCGGGTGGGCTTCCGGGAAACCCTGTTCCGGGTCGACCACACGGTTCCCGGTGGACCTCAGGAAGGGTACGTCTCCCGCCAGCTTTTCGATTCCAGGGTGGGCGCCTCCAGCGCCTGGTCCCGGGACTACGGCCGGGATTCCGGGTCCACCACGTTTTTCCGGCACGTGGTGCGTCCCGAAGTGGTGTATTGGAACATCCCCAACTTCGACCCCCGGCGTTATCCCGGCTTCGACCCCCTGGACCTGGGCTGGGTAGCCCGGGTCAACCGCAACCTGCCGGTGCGGGACGGGGACGACCCCGTTGGGGGCGTCAACGCCCTGACCTTCGGCATCACCAACAATATCCTGTGGCGGGGTCAAACCCAGGAGGGCCGGGCCACGGTGCAGGACGTCTTTTGGTGGCGTCTGACCCAGAGCGCCTTTTTTAACCGCTCCAGCATGGGCCTGGACGGCACCCCCCAGCACCACCATCCCTTCTCCGATTTTTGGAGCGAGATGGAGGTTTATCCCGCCCGTCAGCTCACCCTGGGGATGAATATGGGGGTGTCGCCCTACGGCCAAGGCTTTGACCGGGCCGATATCAAGCTCACTTTTCTGGAACCCCGCAGCCAGAACTATCTGAACGTAAACTATGTTTTTATCAAAGATTTTGCCAAACAAATCAACGTGTCCACCTATCTGAACCTCATGCGCTCGGTGAAGACCTGGCTCACCTTTGCTCATACCTTCTTGACCAATAACAAACTGGAAAACCGATACGGGGTAATCATCCAGCGCCAGTGCTGGGGGGTCTCCCTGTCTTACACCGATCGCCCCGACGACAAACGGCTGGGCTTCACCCTGTTCATTCCCGGCCTGGGAGAGCAGCTGAAACGCTCCCCGGTGCGTGTCCCGGAGGGTTCCAAGCAGCGGGGAGAGGGGCCGGACTTTTTCTAGCCCCCTGAAGTCAGATGCCGGAGCCGGCCCCTGGGGTCCCTCCAATAAACGCAGACCGGTAAGGTGGGCCCGGCCCGCCTGCTTTTTTGCCAAGGCTCCCCTTTCCCCCGGGGAAACCCGGTAATCCGTCCTCATGATCCGGGGGAGGTGGGACGAAAATAGTTTTTAACGGCAAATATGATAAAATACCTGGCATCAAACGGGAAGCAGCCGCAAGAAGGAAGGAATAACTTATGAAGCTGGCGATAATCGGCGCAGGCTACGTGGGGTTGGTGACCGCAGCCTGTTTCGCCGAGATGGGCAATGAAGTAATTTGTGTGGATGCGGACGCCTCCAAGGTGGAGGCCCTGGAGCAGGGCCGCATCCCCATTTATGAGCCGGGCCTGGAGGATTACGTCAAACGGAACTTCCAGGAGAACCGCCTGACCTTTACCACCGACCTGGCCCCCGCGGTGCAGGCCAGTCTGGTCATCTTCATCGCGGTGGGCACCCCCCAGGACCAGGACGGCTCCGCCGACCTCTCCATGGTGCTCCAGGTGGCCAAAGATATCGGCCGCCTCATGAACGGCTACAAGGTCATCGTGGAGAAATCCACGGTGCCGGTGGGCACCGCGGCCAAGGTGCGGCAGGTTATCAACCATGAGCTGCAGGCCCGGGGCGAGGCCTTTGAATTCGACGTGGTCTCCAACCCGGAATTTCTCAAGGAAGGCACCGCGCTGGACGATTTCATGAAGCCCGACCGCATCGTGGTGGGCTGCGACGAGGTCCGGGTGGCGGAGCTGATGAAAGAGCTTTACGCTCCCTTCGTGCGCACCAACCATCCCGTGATCATTATGGACGTGGTGTCCTCGGAGCTGACCAAGTATGCGGCCAACGCCTTTCTGGCCACCAAGATCTCCTTCATCAACGAGATCGCCAACATCTGCAGCCGGACCGGCGCCAACATCAACATGGTGCGCCAGGGCATCGGCTCGGACCGCAGGATCGGCAACTTGTTCCTCTTCCCGGGGTTGGGGTACGGCGGCTCCTGCTTTCCCAAGGACATGCAGGCCCTGATCCATACCGCCAATTCCCTGGGTTATCCGCCCCGGGTCTTGGAGGCGGCGGAAGCCGTCAACCAAGAGCAGCGCCGCCTCTTCATGGAGGTGATCCGTAATTATTTCCAGCAGGAGCTGGCCGGCAAGGTCTTGGCCGTCTGGGGGCTGTCCTTCAAACCCCAGACCGACGACATCCGGGAGGCGCCGGCCTTGACCATCATCTCCTGGCTGCTGGAGTCGGGGGCCCGCATCCAGGCCCACGATCCCGAGGCCATGGCGGCCACCCGCCGGTTCTTCGGCGACCATGAGGCCGTGAGCTACGCCCCCGCCAGCTACGAGGCCCTTAAGGGGGCCGACGCCCTGATCATCTGCACCGAATGGAGCAAATTCCGGGAGCCCGACTTCGAGCGCATGAAGTCCCTGATGCAGGCGCCGGTGATCTTCGACGGCCGCAACCTTTACAACCCGGCCAAGATGGCCAACCTGGGATTCCATTACTTCCACGTAGGCCAGAAGTCGGACTTTTAAATTAGGGGGGGCGGGGGCGGGTTGGAAACCTGCCCCCGGTCTCCCCGACCTTTGACAATTTCTCCTCCCGGTGCTATTAATTTAATATTATTGAAATTATAATATTTGAAATTTCTAAATTTTAAAGATAGTGCAATTGAGCCTGAGATGGCCGGGCGCGGCTAAGGGAGCCTGAGATGGAATTGGTAAAAGTGAAAAAGAACTACCAGATAACCATACCCCAGAACCTCAGGAGAATGATTCGGCTCGCGGTGGGGGATTACGTAGAAGTAGACATCCACGACGGTATTTTGGTGATCAGGCCGGTAAAGGTGATCCACCCCGATCAGGAATATTTTTTTACCAAAGAATGGCAGGAGAGAGAGTCGGAAGCAGACAGAGATATCGCCGCGGGTAAGATGGCGGGCCCCTTCGAGACCCCGGAAGAAGCCTTGAAAGCCTTGAAAAATCCCAAGGTATGAAGCTCTTTTTTACCCACAGTTTCATCCGCGACTATCAGAACCTCCCGGATCATCTCCAACAGACGGTGGATAAGAAACTGAACCTCTTCCTCAGCAATCCGCAGCACCCCTCTCTAAAAATCAAGAAAATGCAAGATCCGCGCGATATTTGGGAAGGCAGGATATCTAAAGGATATCGTTTCACCTTCCAGAAGCAGGGTGAGGTTTGTATTCTCAGGCGACTGGGCCCCCATGACATTTTGAGAACTCCTTGACCGGAAGGGGGGTAATGATTCTCCGACCAGTTAACAAGATAAATTGCCCTACCTGGCCAACTGAGCCTGGGAGGGCGCTTAAATGGGGAAGAGTTTGAAAAGTCGGGATGATATTTTGCAACACCTGGACCTGGGGGTCTTTGCCAACCTGCAGGTCCTGGTGGCCGGGGACTTCATGCTGGATGAGTACCTGTGGGGCCGGGTGGAGCGCATCTCGCCCGAGGCCCCGGTGGCGGTGGTGGACGTCCAGCGGGAGACCCGCACCCTGGGGGGCGCCGGCAACGTGGTGAATAACCTGGTGGCCCTGGGGGCCCGGGTGGAAGTCCTGGGGCTGGTAGGGGAGGACCACCCCGGGGACTTGCTGCGCCGGGAACTCACCCGGCTGGGGGTGGGGGTGACGGGGCTCTTCACCGACCCCGGGCGCCGCACCTCCCGGAAGACCCGGGTCATGGCCGGCTCCCAGCAGGTGGTGCGCATCGACCGGGAATCCCGGGAGCCGGCGCCCCCCGAGTTCGCGGCCGCGGCCCGCCAATATCTGCAAGCCCGGCTTCCCGGTCTCCACGCCATCGTCCTTTCCGACTACGCCAAAGGCGTCCTCACCCCGGCGCTGCTCCGGGAAGTCATCGACCTGGGAACGGCCCGGGGCCTCCCGGTGGTGGTGGACCCCAAGGGGAACGACTACTCCGTCTATGCCGGGGCCACGGTCATCACCCCCAACCGCAAGGAAGCGGAGTTGGCCGCGGGGCGTTCCCTGGCCCGGCGTGAAGATCTGGTAAGCGCCGGCGCCATGCTTCGGGAGAGGCTGTCGCTCGACCACCTCCTCATCACCCTGGGGGCGGAGGGCATGGTGCTTTTTCCCCGGCAGGGGCCCGAGATCGACCTGCCCACCCAGGCCCTGGAAGTCTTCGACGTCTCCGGGGCCGGGGACACGGTGGCGGCCCTCATGGCCCTGGGGCTGGCCGCCTGGGGCGAGCCGCGGCTGGCGGCGCGTCTCGCCAACGCCGCCGCCGGGGTGGTGGTGGCCAAGGTGGGCACCGCCCCCATCTTCCGGGCCGAGTTGGAACGGGAACTGGGCCGCCGGGGCACCGGCCTGGAAGGCAAGATCCTAACGCTGCCGGAGCTGGCGCTCACCCTGGCCCACCTCCAGGCCCAGGGGAAGCGGGTGGTCTTCACCAACGGCTGCTTCGACCTGCTCCACGGCGGCCACATCAAATTTCTGGAAGACTCCCGCCGCCTGGGGGACGCCCTGGTGGTGGCGGTGGACTCGGACGCCTCGGTGCGGCAGGTGAAAGGGGCCGGCCGCCCGGTCATCGGCGAGACCCAGAGGCTGCGCATCCTGGCGGCCCTGGAGGCGGTGGACTACGTCACCTTGTTTGCCTCCCCCCAACTGCCGGAGATCTTGGCGAACCTCAAGCCCGACGTCCTCACCAAGGGAGCCAACTACCCCGAGGAGCAGGTGGCGGGGCGGGAGGTGGTCCTAACCTACGGCGGCCGGGTGGCGCTCCTGCCGGTGACCGAGCCGGTGTCCGTCTCGGAGCTGATTAACAAAATTCGGGGAGAAGGATAGATTTTGGGGGAGGGGGCTCAGGGCTTTTTCGCAAGTGCCCTTTCCCCCTCCCCCAAACCCCCTCCCCCGATCACCCTGGTTCCCAAGCTAAGCTTGGGAACCTGTATACGTCCCCAAGTTAAACTTGGGGACGAGAAAATAAAAAAAGGCGGGTTGCGCCCTTCCGGCTCAACCCGCCTTTTTTCACCCGAGGTTTTTTTGCGGTGGGCCCAGATGCCCGTCCCACCGATAAACTTGTCAAATTTTAAACGTGCTTAAATGAATCTATCAACTCCTCCACAGACCACACCCGGGCATAAAGGGGCGTCAGGGCCGCCATGAAGGCGCCGTGGACCTGGGCCGCCGGGATCAATGTCCCCTGGAAAATCAGGTCCCGGGAGGCGCAGGCGTCATGGACCACGGTACACCGGAACCCCAGGTCCGCTGCGGCCCGGGTGGTGGCGTCGATGCACATGTGGCTCATGGCCCCGGCAATTACCAGGTCTTCAATCCCGGCTTTTTTCAGCAGCTCCGCCAGGCTCCGGTCCACGCCGGAGAAGCCCAGGAAGGCCAGCGACAGCAGCCCGGCGATGATCAGGGTGATCGCGGGGCCGCGGAGGGGCCGGGGCACGTCGCAATGCTCCAGTTCCTCGCGGATGCCGGCCATGAT
>JBGPBR010000064.1:0-8482 GCA_041481325.1 Desulfobaccia bacterium | reverse complement strand
TCATCCCGGACCTGCCGACGCCGCTGCCGCCCTATCTGCACCCGGCCACCGGCCAACCCATAACCCCCCAGGACCTGGCCGCCATCTTCCCCCTGGAGCTGATCAAGCAGGAAGTGAGCCTGGAGCGCTGGATTCCCATTCCCGACGAGGTCCGGCGCATCTATCAGTTGTGGCGGCCCAGCCCCCTGCACCGGGCCCGGAACCTGGAGGCGGCCCTGAAGACCCCGGCCCGCATTTACTACAAGAACGAAGCCGTCTCCCCGGCGGGCAGCCACAAGCCCAACACCGCGGTGGCCCAGGCCTACTACAACCATGCCGCGGGCATTAGAAGGCTGGCCACCGAAACCGGGGCCGGCCAGTGGGGCAGCGCCCTGGCCCTGGCCTGCAATTTCTTTGGCCTCGAATGCACCGTCTACATGGTGAAGGTGAGCTACCACCAGAAGCCCTACCGGCGCTCGCTTATGCACATCTGGGGGGCCAGCGTCTACCCGTCCCCCACGGACCGCACCCAGGCGGGGCGCCAGATCCTGGCCCGGGACCCGGAGACCCCGGGGAGCCTGGGCATGGCCATCTCCGAGGCGGTGGAGGACGCGGCCACCCACGCCGACACCAACTACTCCCTGGGGAGCGTCCTCAACCACGTGATGCTGCACCAGACCGTCGTCGGCCTGGAGACCAAAAAGCAGCTGGCCCTGGCCGGGGAGGAGCCCGACGTGCTCATCGGCTGCGTGGGCGGCGGCAGCAACTTTGCGGGTTTTTGCTTTCCCTTCGTGCCGGACAAGCTCAAGGGCAAGGACATCCGCTTCTTGGGGGTGGAGCCCACCGCCTGTCCCACCCTCACCAAAGGGGCCTACACCTATGATTTCGGCGACACCGCCGGGCTCACCCCCCTCATCATGATGTACACCCTGGGGCATTCCTTCGTGCCCTCCGGGATCCACGCCGGGGGCCTGCGCTACCACGGCGACGCGCCGCTGCTGTGCCTGCTGGTGCACGAAAAAGTCATCGAGGCCCGGGCCTATGCCCAGAATCCGGTCTTCGAGGCGGCCCGCCTCTTTGCCGAGACCGAAGGCATCATCCCGGCGCCGGAGACGGCCCACGCGGTCAAGGCGGCGGTGGACGAGGCCAGGGGGTGCCGGGAGACCGGCCAGGCCAAGTGCATCGTCTTCAATTTCTCCGGCCACGGCCACTTTGACCTGGCGGCCTATGACGCCTACCTGGACGGTAAGCTCCAAGATATCGAAATTGAGCCCGATGAGATGATCAAGAAGGCCCTGGCCGACCTGCCCAAGATTAATAAATGAGCGGTCTGCTTTGAAAAGTTCAAAGTTCAAAGTTCAAGGTTCAAGGTTCAAGGTTCAAGGTTCAAGGTTCGGTTAATAAAGAAAACGTACCGCGCCCCATGATAAAAAGCCCGCCACTTTTCAGGCGCTATGGGGGGGCCAAAGGCCCATGAATGACTGCCTTGGAAAGGGTAATTACGGCTCTGAAAAGTTCTTGAGAAGATACGGCGGATTTCGCAGATCCGGCAGGGGCGGGTTTTAAACCAGCCTCTGCGCCCTCGCCACGCCAGTGCGCCCCCCTCCAACCTTGACGAATCCTCCTGGATGTTTACCTTACCAAAAAACGAAAAGGAGGTGAGGCGGGATGAAACTCGGCAAGGAAGCGTTGGCCAAAGAGGCTGCCTTCTGGGGCAAGATCAAGAAAGTCAATCCCGGCAAGGTATGCCACAAGTGAAAGATCTGATTGAGTCGCCGGTGCGGCGACCAAAACCGGCAGATATGGCAAATCCGGAATCTCAATCCATAAGGGGCAGGAACGAGCCCCGGCGCTTCTGCTCCCGGGCCCGGCGGATCACCTGGGCGGTGAGGGCGGGCAGGTCATATTGGGGCAGGTCCGCGGGGGACACGAATCGGGCCGCGGTGATGTCGGAGCCCGGGGCCGGCTCGCCGCCGGCCCAGTCGCACAGGAAATCCACCAGGACGTAGTGATAGGGGATGCCCCCTTCTTCGTCCCGGTAGATGCGCTCCAGGACCGCGGCCACCCCCAGGATTGCCACCCGCAGGCCGGTCTCTTCGGCCAGCTCCCGCCGGACGGCCTCCTCCAGGGTTTCGCCCAGCTCCACCAGGCCGCTGGGGAGACTCCAGGAGCCCCGGGCCGGCTCCTGACCCCGGCGCACCAGGAGCACCTCTTCCCCCTTAAAGATTACGGCTCCCACCCCCACCAGGGGGCGGTCTGGATACTTGCGTTTCATTTCAGTAAGCAGTAAGCAGTAAGCAGTAAGCAGTGAGCAGTAAGCAGTGAGCAGTGAGCAGTGACCGGGAATATAATCAACGCTTTATTCTTGTGGCAATAGATTTCCTTAAGCCGTAAGTTACCGCAAGGCACTCATCCAGCAAGGCAGCGATATGCTGGTATTCATTTTCCAAGATATAGCCCAACCGGAATGATAATTCTAACTGGGTGTCAATTTCGTTAAGTGATCCGAGAGCGTTGGATAGAAAATTAGAAAACTGAAGATTAGTGCGATCAGCAGCCCCTTCGGCAATATTGGCCGGGACTGACAGAGCAGCTCGCCTTAATTGGGAAGTGAGCCCGTAAAGTTCTTGGTCGGGGAAATCTCGAGTTAACCTGTATACCTCCAAAACTAAATCCATACCTTTTTGCCAGGCAATCAGATTGCGATGTGGTTTTTGGCTCTTTCTGCACATAGTCGCAAATCCCCCCTCAAAACTGCTCACTGCTCACTGCTCACTGAATTTCAGATCTCCACCCGCAGCGAGCGCTTCACCCGCACCGCGGCGGCGCCGCCCACGGGGCAGACGTGCTCGCAGTGGCCGCAGCCGACACAGCGGTCGGGGTTGACCGCCGGCAGCTTCACCCTGACCCGTTCCCCCTCGAGATCGACCACTTCCTGGTCGACAAAGGTGATGGCCTTGGGGGAGACCGGGCAGTGCTCCTCGCACACCAGGCAGTCGGCGCCCTCGGTGTAGGGGATGCAGCGGGCCCGGTTGATGAAGGCGGTGCCCAGGGTGGCGGCCTGCTTCACCTTGAGGGGCAGGTTGGGGATGGCGCCGGTGGGGCAGACCTGGCCGCAGAGGTTGCAGGAGTAGGTGCAGTAGCCCAGACGGGGCACCAACCTCGGGGTGTAGATGCCCTCCAGGCCGGCCTCCCACAGCACCGGCTGGATGCCGTTGGTGATGCAGACCTTCAGGCATTCGCCGCAGCGCACGCAGCGGGAGAGAAACCCCGCCTCATCCTGGGCCCCGGGGGGGCGGATGAGATATTCATCGGGCCGTTTGGCCAGCGACCCCAGCCGGAGCAAGGGCACGGCCGCGGCTCCGGCCGCCATTGCGGTGATCACCTGGCGGCGGCCCAGGTCCAGGGGGCCCCGGGGCGCCTTGGACCGCCAGGTGAAGACCACCCGATCTTCTTTTTGGCACATGTCCAGGCACTTGAGGCAGAGCTGGCATTCGGAGCCCAGATGGCGGGCCGGCTTGCCGGGGGCGAAGGCCGCCATCTTGCACAGATCGGTGCAGTCGCCGCAGTCGGGGCACAGGGCCGTGGGTCGCCGACGCAGCAGGGCGAAGCGGGCCACCAGGCCGTACAGCGCCCCCAAGGGGCACAGGGCCCGGCACCAAAAGCGGCGGTCGCAGCGCTCCGCGGCCACCACCAGGGCGAACAGGGTTAGGGTCAGGAAAGGCATGAGATAGACCAGGGGCCGGAAGGGCAGCAGGGTGGCCTTGAAGAACTGGTAGACAGGTTCGCTCAGGTAAGTGATGGGCGGACCCAGGCGGTAGAGGGTGAGCCCCGTCTTCTCTACCCCGTAGCCGAAAGCCGGGTAGAAAACGATGGTGAGCGTCCGGTAGAGCAGGGACAAGGGGTCGAACAGGCCCGCCAGGTTGAGGGAAAAAAGGGCGCTGACCAACACGCCGATGAGGAGGTAGTATTTGCCCCGGCGCCACCGGGCTGCCACCCCCCGGTCGGGGCCCGGGGTGAACAGCAGCCGGCGGCAGCCGTCCAAGGCGGTGCCCAGGGGGCAGATCCAGCCGCAAAAGAAGCGGCCCAGCACCAGGGTCAGGCCCACAAAGACCAAAGACCAGAGGAGCCCGGCCACGAAGGGGGTGAAGGTGACGAGGTGGGCCAGCAGGATTAGGGGGTCGAAGCGGAAGAAGAGGTCCGCCGGCCAGGCCAGGGTTTCCTGCCCCACGTATTCGGCCTTCAGGAACAGAAAGACGAATAAGGCGAAAAACAAGAGCTGGGAAGCGCGCCGCAGGCGCACCCAGGTATGGTTGGTTAAGGAATAAGTTTTGGTATCCATGATCTTAAGGCTGGAGTTTAAGAAACTATTTGGGCTCCAAGATTTGACAAGTTTCCCGTTGGACTGGCTTTGGGACCAGTATCGGGGGACCTTTTCAGCAACTTCAGTCCATAGGGACACACCGCCGAACAGATTCCACAGACGTGCCCTCCATGGAGTTGGAAATAATTTTCTTTCTTCCAACGGTCACAAGCTTTTGGGTCCAGGATGTCTTCCCGGGGCAGGCCCGGATACCACAAGCTGCCTGTCAACGCCCCGGCAGGGCAGGCATCAACGCAGCGCGTGCAACAACCGCAGAAGCTGCGCGCCATTGGCGGTCCACAGGGGAGCTCCATATCGGTAAAAACGGTTCCCAAGCGAATCCAGGAGCCAAACTTATGGGTAACAAGCTGACAATGGCGACCGATCCAACCCAATCCTGCCCGGGTGGCCGCAGTCTTGTGGGGAAAGTCTCCTTTGATGTTTACCGGATCGCTGCGTTTTGCAGCAGCCAACGGCTGGGCTCGAAAGCCCAGGCTTCTGATGGCGGCTGCCAACATCTCCGCCATCTCATTAATCTGGCGGTTCACCCGGTCATACTCATCCGCATAGGCTTGGGTTGGGCCATGGCGGACCTCGGCCATCACATGGGGGGTTATGGGGACAGCCCAGGAAAGGGCGGAGGAAAACCCTCGCCCTTCCTCATCCTTGGGGGTAGAGAACCCACTCAGGTCGGCCGCACCCCAATGGACAATTTTCTGCTCTTGCATCCACAGGGTCAGCCAAGAAGGGAAAGAGGTTAAGGGAACTGGCAAAACTTAGTTTTCCTCTCCCGCAAATTCTCCAGCGATTTTTGCAGAATGATCGCAGGATTAATTAATTGACAATCCTTATGGGGAAAACCGGCGCCGGCTTACTCCCTTAAGAAGACAGAACTTTAATTTTGTTCAAGTCCATCTCGCCTCGGCCGGCCTGGTGGGCCTTGACGATGTAACCGATGTCCGCGGGCTGGAGCCCGAAAAGGCTGGTGCCCACCGCATCCAGGGCCACGGGGTCGGTGCCGGCGAACACCGTGTTCTTCACTTCCACGTCCTCCAGGCGGCCGCCCGAGGGGCCGTTTTTGAGCATGATGCGGGTGGCGTCCAGGATGTGCAGGTCCGGGCGCAAGAGCAGGTTCATGTCGGCGATGTTCTGGTGCAAGCCCACGTGAATGCGCCCCCGCCAGCCGCCGATGGCCCCCATCATGTTCTTCAGGCACATGGTGAGGCGGGATTCGGAGTGGTGCTTGGCCACCGGGATGTTGATGAACCGGTCGGCTTCCAGGATGTCCTTATAAAAATACCATTTCTTCAAGGCCTTGGCCTTTTCCACCGTGAGTTCGACGAAGCGGCGCTCATCCACGTATTCCACTGCGACCCGGGGGTCCTTGAGGCCCTCCACCGCGGCCTTGATGCCGGAGCTGGCGTAAGCCTTGCGGGCGTCGTGGCAGGTGTGGTCCAGGACCTTCACCTTTTTGGCCCCGGCCTCGAGACAGAGCTCCACCACCTGGCGCACCACTGCGGGGTGGGCGTTGGCGGCCATCTCCGGGGGCCGGTCCCAGGCCATGTTGGGTTTGACCACCACCACGTCGCCGGAGTTGACGAACTTTTTCATCCCCCCCAGGGCCTGGACGGTGTCCCCCACCAGTTGGGCGTAGTTGGCCCCCACGGCCTTGGCCAACACGGGCTGGGGCGTCTCTTTGGGCGCCATGGCCCAGAGTTCTTCCGGCAGCACCAGGATCCGCCCGGCCCCGGCCACCAGACCCAGGGCCGCCAAATGCTTGAAGAAATCCCGACGGTGCATCTTCGCCTCCGATGACTGGGTGAGAATACCTTTTTCTTAAAGCCCTATAAGGCGTCCGGGACGGCCGCCCCACCCTCCAAAGACCCTCTTGCCGGCAGGGGCTTAGGCGCCCCCGGCTTCGACCTTACTGCCCGGGATTGAAGGGGATTTGCTTAATTTGCTCTGGATAATATTTAGTCTAAACAGGGGCCGGTGGGTTTGCAAGTTTTTCTTGACAAGGGCTGGAAATCGCAGTATTGACCTAAAAGTCATTTTAATGACTTTAAAGTCATTATGGAACTTTCCTCCAGACCCACCAAGAAAGAGATGGTGACCGCGTTCCGCACCCGGGAGATCCTGGCCGCGGCCCGCCGGGTGATGGAGGGGCACGGCCCGGAAACGGCCACCATGGAAGAGATCGCGGCCGCCGCCGGGGTGGCCAAGGGGACCATTTACCTCTACTTTCCCAGCAAGGACGACCTGGTCCAGGCCCTCATCACCCAGGTGGGCGAGCACATGCTGGCGGACATCGAGGCCGTGGTGGCGGGCCCGGGCACGCCGGCGGAGAAGATTCACCGGGTGGCCTCGCTGCTCCTGGATTACCTGATGCGGGAGCGGGCCCTGTTTCCCGCTTACGCCCGGGATATCCTCCGGGGGGGCCGGGGCGCGGCCAGGGGCTACTGGCAGCGCCTCCAGGAGATGGAAGAGAGATTCGTCGTCCTGGTGACCCGGCTGTTTGCCGCAGGCATCGACTCGGGGCAGTTCATCCCCGCCAACCCCCGGCTCCTTACTTTTTTATTGCGGGGCATGGTGCGGGCCGTGGGCTATTATCAAATGTCGGCAGGCCAGGAAGAGGCGGTGAAAGAAGCCATGCCGGTCCTGTTGACCCTGCTCTCCTCGGGTCTGACCCCGAAACCCCAATCGTGTTAGGAGGTGGCTGCGGTATGAAGTCATGGAGTCCCTGGCGCCTGCTCCTGTTCGGGCTCTTGACCTTCTGCCTGACCGCCTCCGGCGGCGGCGCGGTCGAAGGCCCGGCCGCCCTGGACCTGAATGAGGCCTTGCGCCTGGCCTGGAAGGCCAACCCCACCCTCCAGGTGAGCCGCCTCCAGTCCCTCATCGCCGGCGAGGAAGTGGTGCGGGCCCGCTCGGGGCTGCTCCCCCAGGTCAATTCCCAGGTGAGCCAGACCATCTATGACGATCCCCTGAAGTTTAAATTCGGGGGAGGAATGCCAGGCATCCCCGGCGGGGCGGCTTTTCCCCAGACCAACCGCAATTTCTGGGGCAGCCAGACCACCGTGAACCAGCTGCTCTTCGATTTCTGGGGCACCCCTTCCCGGTACCAGGCCGCGGTCTTGGGCAAGGCCGCCAGCATCCTGGACACCACCCAGACCCGGGACAACATCTTCCTGAACGTGGCCCAGGGCTACTTTCGCACCTTGCGGGCCAAAAAGATGATCACCGTGGCGGAGCAGGAGGTCTTTGACCTCAAGGCCCACCTCAAGATCGCCCGGGATCAATACGAATTCGGAGTGACCACCTATAACGACGTCTTGCAGGCCGAAGTCAACCTGGCGGATGCCGAGCAGCGTCTCATTGTGGCCAAAACCGATTATGTCGATATCCGGTCGGCCCTGAACAAGGTGCTGCTCCTGCCCATCTCCCAGCCCACGGTGCTGAAAGAAGAGAATCTGGTGGTGCGGGACTGGGGATTGCAGGACGCCACCGACGCGGCCTTGAAACAGCGCAGCGATCTCAAGGCCTCCACCGACCGCATCGCCCAGCAGGAGAAGGTGGTGACCCAGACCCGGGCCCAGTATTTTCCCAAATTCACCGCCCAGGGCGGCCACTTCTGGCAGCAGAACGACAGCTTGCTGCACGACAACCAGTGGTTCATCATCTTCGGCATGAACTGGAACATCTTTGCCGGGTTGGATACCAAGGCCCAGGTTTCCCAGGCCAAACTGAGGGTGGAGCAATTCCGGGAGCAGCACAAGGACTTGAACGAGCAGGTTAGCCTGGACGTGCAGAACGCCTATCTCAAGGTCAAGGAGACCGCGGACCGCATCCGGACCACGGAAAAGGCGGTGACCCAGGGGGAGGAGAACCTCAGGCTCAACGAGGAGCGCTACAAGGAGGCCGTGGGCACCGCCACGGACGTCATCGACGCCGAAACCCTGCTCACCCGGACCCGGGTCAACTACTTCACCGCCCTGTACGACCACCAGATGGCCAAGGCCCAGTTGCTCTGGGCCATCGGGGGCATAAACGAACTTCTGCCCCAGGAGCCGCCGAAAAATGCTCCCTAAAACCTGGCTCAAAGTAGGTCTGGTCTTGCTGGTCCTGCTCCTCATCGGGGCCGGG
>JBGPBR010000063.1:0-8522 GCA_041481325.1 Desulfobaccia bacterium | reverse complement strand
TCCATGAAAACAAAGGGTTTCTTGGGGGTGGGGGTACTGCTGCTGGCACTGTCGCTGCTGGTCCTGCCGGGGGCAGCCAAGGCCGAAATGTATGTGGAAGGTTACATCGGCGGAGTCTTTTCCGGAGACCTAGGCACCACCTTTTCTCAGGTTCACCCGCCTTTAGATCAGGTGTGGCCACCACCAGGTACCACGGGTAAGTCCGGGGACAGCTTAAATACCACGGGGTCGATGTCCCCGGCGGTGCTGGGTGGTCTGAAGATCGGCACCTGGTTCGTGCCTACCGGGTTCCTGGGATACAGTTATCCTGATTGGATGAAGTATTTTGGCTTTTATCTGGATTTTTCCTATCATCGCTTGAACGTTACGCGGCAAGCCTTCTCCTCCATTACAAGTTTCTACCGCAATCGCACCGGAGTGGCGACACCGCCTACACCTACGTCAACGGACGGTACTTATTTCTATTCTGAAGGCACTGCCGCGACCTTGGCTTTCATGTTTGCCGCCAGATACGGCTTCTTCCCGGATAGCGAGGTGCCCTTCGGGCGGCTGCAGCCCTATGTGGCGGTGGGCCCCGCCATCCTGTTTTCCAGCCAGGAATTGACGTACCAGGCTAACCGCAAATTTAACACTAGTCCAGGCTATGCGACTTACAACCAAAAGACAGGCTCCAATTCTTCGGCGGACATCGCCCTGGCGGCGGAGGCAGGCGTTCGCTGGATGTGCTTGAAAAATGTTTCCCTGGATTTCTCCTTCAAGTATCGCTATGCTCACCCGTCGTATACTTACACCATGATCGATAATTTTGATGTGGTTTGGGGACCCAATCACTACAATCAGACGAATATTAAGTACAGCCCCACCTACAACCTGTTCAGCTTGCAGCTGGGTGCGGCGTACCACTTCTAAACGCCCCTCCTGCGGGTAACCTAAAGGCGGCCTCCGGGCCGCCTTTTTTTAGTTCAAGATAGTTAAGATCGCCCGATAGTCCTGGTCAGGCAGCCTTGGGCGGCAGCCGTCAGTATCTGCGAGATAACTTGCCAATATCTTCATTAAGAGGTAAAAACCTTGTCGGGAAATATCGTCATCCGGCTCGATGCAGTGATAGAATGGGCCTTGAAATTTGGGAGAAAGAGATAATGAGACGCCCCGACTCCCCCTTCTGCCCCATCCCCGGTATGGGCTATTCCATCCGGGAACGCTGCAATTACTGGGACGAAGACCAAGAGGAGTGCACCGCCACCTGCTTCGACTCCCCGGACCAGAAGCGGGGGTGGGGCTTGAGCCCGGAATGCCCGGCGACCGGTCCGGAGGGCAGGGAGGTTTACCGGAGAGGCCCGTTTGGTTCGGGCCTCCATCTCATCTGGGGGCGGGCTCTCTTTCTGCACCTCAGAGAATTTCCCGTCCCGCCGCTATTCATCCAGCGCCTGCCATCAGCAGCCCCTGGACGGTCAAACTTCCATCTTATCCCGGTACACCAGGACCGGTCGGGTGGTGAGGCGCACCAGGTTCAGGGCCTCGTCGCTGATGACCTTTAGATACTTGGGGCGTTTATGCCCATAGGCCCCCAGCACCAGCAGATCATATCTCTCGATGGCCACATCCTTGGTGATTTCATCGACAAAATCGCCTTTAGCCAATTTTTTTAATGGCTTATAACCCAAGTTGTTGAGGGTTTCTTCCCCGGTGAGGACGCAGGCCTGGGCGAAAACTTCGCTTTCCCCCAATCCGGTCTCCTGGACATGAAGGATGGTGATCTCCGGCTTATGCTTCTTAAAAAGAGGACCGATGAACTCAAGGGCTCCCTGGTCGCATTGTGAACCGCGATAGGCCACCAGTATCCTTTTGATGGGTCGAAAATTCCGCACCAGCAGCACCGGCAGCCGGGCATGATGGAGCACCTTGGCGTGCACCGCCCCCAAGAGGAACCCCCGGAGGGAGGATTGGCCCTGGGAACCCAGGACGATGAGGTCATAATCACCCTCTTCGGCCCAATGTATGATCTCGTCCGCAGGATCGCCTTCGGCCACGTGGGGCTTGCAAGGCACTTTGCCGCCGATGCAGATCTCGCAGGCCTCGATGATCTCTTCCGCCACCCGGGCCGCGTTGGTTTCGATGGTCCTTTCCACTTCACCTTTGGTGACGAAAGGCGCATAAGAGCTCTCCGCCACCACTTCGGAGAGATTCGGCTTGACGTAGAGGGCATCCACCCGGGCCTTAAAATGCTCCAGGAGATGGCAGGTATAGCGCAGGGCCATCTGCGATTCTTCGGTTTGGTCCACGCCCACTAAAATTTTCATGGTTTGATCTCCTTAACCGACTTCTGGGTCAATCAGGTTCTGCCTGCCGCCAGGAATGCGGGCCGGGCCATCCAGCCAGGTTTACGGAAGTTAGCGCATGACCAAAACCGACGTCTGGCACTTACTGACAAAGCGGCCGATCCAATCCCGGGGGAAGAAGCGGTCCAGCAGGGATTTCTTCCCCACCCACAGGGCCAGCAGATCTTCCTGGAGTTCCTGGGCGATGAAGCTCTCAAACTCGGCGACCTCGGTCAGCCGGGTGGAAACCTTAATCTGACGGTCCTCATAGTAGTCGCCGATCTCAATCAAACGCCGGTACACATCCTTTTTCATGCCGCCTTCCTGGGTCAAGCCGATCAGCTCCAGATGCGACCCGTGCAGGGTGGCCATCTGATTGACCATCTCCAGGGAATCCTGGCTGATATAGCTCTGATCCAGGCAGGCCAGGATCCGGTTGATGGGTTGTTCTTCCTTGACCAGCAGCACCGAACAATCCGCCTCGGTCACCACCTTTTGAGGGAGCTGGGGGGCGTCTTCCCAGAGGCATTGTTTACCCCGGGTGCAGCCCAGGACGATGATATCGCTCTCTTCTTCCCGGGACTGGTCAACAATTTCCTGGGCGGCATTCCCCTGGCGCAGCAGCACTTTCACCTCCCGTTTGGTACCCCGGGACACCAGGGCCTCTTCCCAGAGCCCTTTTTTCAGGGGCAGCCATTCATACTGCCCCGGGCCGGGCGCATAAGGAGAATCGCCTCCCTGCCAGCCGGCGAGAAAGGTGGCGCGATAGTGGCGCAGGGCCTGGTGCAGCGGGTGATCCGGGGGTAAGGGGCCGGGGGTTTCCATAGCCCGGGCCCGGGACGCGGGCAGAATTCCCAGCAAGGTGACGTCGGCCCAGGTGTTTATGGCCAACCTGGTCGCCTCATTCAGGGCAAAGGCGCTGTAAGGCTGCTCATCTCCAGCGAATAAGATTTTCATGATGACACCCTTTCTTTGACAAGAAGTTCTCAGGTGGTTGATTTAAGAAGGCCTCGGTGCATATCCATCGCCTATGCGGTCCCGCTTGGGAGGACGACTGCCTCTCCGGGTTCATCTCAGCACTATCATTAACGGCGCCTTCACCTGGGGAAGCCATTCCAGCACCGCGTGGTCTTTCCTCAGGTCCCGTTCCAGGGCCAGGACCACCAGGCCGTACTGCTTCTGGAGTTCCGCCACCGTCGCCGGGGAGAGCGTCGGCAGCGGCTCCAGGGTGGTAACTCGGCAGCCGGCCGTGGTCAGGCCTGCCTCGGCCTGGCCCACGGCGGGGCGCAACTCTTCTATCCCGGCGGGGAACCCCAGGTGCAGGGGCACGGCGGATCCGCCCCAGAGGTGTTGGCAGGCCTTGGTCAGCACCCGGGTTCCCGGGACATCCAGACACAGGAGCAGCGCCTGATTGATGGGCCGCACCCCCCGCAGCCAGATCAGCGGGCAATTGAGCCGTTGATAGAACTTCTGGTGCAGCCGGTGATGGATGGCGGCCGGGTTGAAGGGGTAGGGCGCGCCTTCCACGTATAAGTCAAAGGCGTCCTGGGCCATGACCCTCATCAACTCCGGCTCCCGATCCCCATAAATGACCAGGGGCTCGGTGAGGGTGGGGCAGGTCTCGATTTCCGACGCCATCATTTCGGCAATTTCCTGCCGGCCCTCCCGGACGATCTCCTTCTCCCAGGTGCGGCGCACCCAGCCGACGCCGGTGAGGGGTTCCTGGGGGTCATAGCCTTTCACATAGACGGGATGGATTTCCATATCCACCAAATTCCCCAGCTGACAGGCATAGCGGATGGTATAGCTGGAGGCCAGGTCTATTTCGATGGATACCAGGGCGCGTATCATATTATTCTCCTAATCATTTTCGAGACTGAGGCGACCAGGATGCCCGGGCTAACCTGCCGCCTGTTGAATCTTGGCCGCGGCCAGGGTCACCACTTTCTGAATCTCGCTCAGCTTAAAGGGCTTGGCGATGAAATCGAACACGCCTTTCTGAAAAGATTCCTTGGCGGTCTCCAGGGTGGCAAAACCGGTGATCACGATGACCTCGGTCTGAGGGTGGCGCTTTTTCGCCTCTTGCAGGAACTTCATGCCGTCAATCCCCTTCATCTTGAGGTCGGTGATGATGAGGTCGTAGACATTTTCCTGGATCTCGTGCAGGGCGTCGATGCTCTGGGTGAAGGTCGTTACTTCAAATCCCAACTTTTCCAGGGCGGGCTGCAAGCGTTTGCAGACGATGGGCTCATCGTCCAACACCAGGATTTTAAGTTTTCTCATGGCCATTAATCTCCTCTGGTTCTTGGGGCCCTTTTCGGGGTGGCAAGGATTTGTGGAAAAAGGCCTCGACAAATTGCGGGATATCCTCATCGCGGCGCAACTGGATGTCCAGTTGCCGGGTGAAGCCGATCAAGCGACCCAGGAGCTCCAGGCGGCGACCGATCTCTTCTTGAGGCAGATGGAGACACCGGGCCACCACCAGGTCACCTTTGGTATCCACCTTGAAATGGTGTCTGGAAAGAATCCGGGCCAGCACCTGCGCCCTTCGGGACCGGCGGGTGAGGTCGGTGACCCCGCCTACAAAGCGGAAATAGATGTGGTTGTGCACCTGATCCGGCCCCATCCGCACGTCCACCAGGTTGAAGTGATAACCCAACCGCAGGTGCAGGTTCATATAGGTCTCGCTGATCACCGCCAGGTTGAAACGGCTATATGCAGTCATGCCCGGGGCTTCGGCCAGGGTCTTGGTGAGGCTGGACATCACCCCTTTGAAGTCCACCGCAATGGGTTCGGTGCTCCACACCCCGGGGGCGGATACGCCTTCCCAGAGGGCCTTAAGGGGAAGGGAGCAGACTTGTGGCATGGTGACTCTGGTGCCCTGGGCGGTGGGGTCAATGCCGCCCCCAAGGTCCAGGATCTTCAGATCCAGGGGCACCGCGGAACTCAGGGTCCACACCTGCGTTCCTTTGAACCGCTTCAGGAAGTGGGGCAGGTCCATGAGTTCCTGGACCGCCTTCTCATGGACAAACCGGATAACGTCGTGCACGGACTTGCACCCCTGGGGGGTGAATTCCGGCGCCTGGGGGTCGATAAGATTCAGGGGGGCGATACGCTTCAAGAGTCGCCGTAGGAGCCGGAATTCCGGCGCCTCCTCGAACACCGTGGCCTGCATCAGCTCATATTTGATGAGTTCGGTTACCAGCCCGGCGTAAACGATGCGGTGGTGGGTATCCAGGGTGATTTCCATGCCTTCCCCCAGGATGGCCATGGCGTGCTCCACCCCCACCAGGGCCGGGACCCGAAATTCCCGGGCGATGGTGGACAGATGACCCGCGGCGGAGCCCCGCGCCGCGATGATGCCCGCGGCCCGGGGCACAATACGGGCCAACCAGGGGGCAGTATAGGGGGTGACCAGGATCGACCCTTCGGGAAAACGGTCCAGGTCCTCATCCATGCTCACCTGGCACACCGTACCGGCGCCCACCCCGGCGTGGGCCACTTCTCCCTGGTCCTGCATGAGGATAGGATAAAGGGAGCAAGACTCGCAGATGTCGGTGGTGGGAGGCAAGGCCAGCCGGGGGCATACCAGACTCCGGGACTGGAGAATCCATAACTTGTCGGAGGCGTCCAGGGACCATTCCACCTCCTGGGGGCGCTTGAAATAGCGTTCCAGGGCCAGGGCCCAATGCACCAGAATCTTGATGTGATCCTGGGAAAGGGCGGGTTGCTCCCGCTCCGCCTGCGGCACCGCCGCCTCTTCCACCCCGCCCCCCGCCGCGCCCCGGAGCAGGATTTCTTTGCGGGAGATGGTCGTTTCCCGCAGCCGATGGGGGTAATCCCGTTCCACGGTAAATTTATCCAGGGGGGCCCGGCCTTCCGCCACGGTGCGCCCCAACCCCGCGGCGGCGTGAATCACCAGGCAGTCGGGGTCCACGGCCACCGGGTCCACGGTGTGCATCATGCCGCTGGCCCGGCTGGGGATCATCTCCTGGCAGAGCACCGCCATGGCCGCCTCTTCGCCCATCATCCCCATTTTTTGCCGGTAGATCAGAGCCTCAGGGGAATAGAGACTCGCCAGCACCTGCTTATAGGCCCTTACAATATCTTTGGGAGGCGCCTGGAGGATGCTTTCATGGAGACCGGCGAAGGACAGTTCCCCATCTTCGCCGTAGGCGCTGCTGCGCACCGCCCAATAGACCTCCCTTTTCTCCGCGTCCACCTGGCGTCGGATGGCCCGGGCCACGTCCTGGGGAATGACGCCGGCCAGGATGCTGTATTGGATGTGGCGGGCGGTGGCGCGTTCGTCGTCTTTGCCCGCCATCCAGGCTTCCAACCAGCCGTGGATCCTTTCTTCCAGGAGATTATGCTCCAGGAATCGGCGATAAGCCCTGGCGGTAATCACAAAACCCGGCGGCACCGGCAGATGGAGGCGGCGGATAATCTCTCCCAGGGCATGGGCCTTGCCGCCGGTAAGTTCCGGTTGATCCAAGGGCATCTCCTCCAGGGGGATGACATAAGGCATCTCCTGGGAGAGGCTCAAGCGGCCCCGGAGTTCCGCTTCCAGGGGGAGAAAGATGTGATCCAGGGTGCGGTAGAGTTCCATATAATGATTTTCGGCGATGAGATTGAGGCCCTTGACCAAACGCAGCATCAGATTGCGCAGTTCGGTAGTGGCATCCGCCAGATATTTCCGGTCGAAGATATATTCCCCGCCGGATTTCTCTCCCAGATCGGTGATGAGTTCCATGGCCTTCTGATGGTCCAACAGCAACTCCTGGAAATGCTCAAAGATGACCGGGAACGCCATCGGCTCCGGCCGGCGCTTCAGGATCTTTTCCTTAAGATGCTGTAGTTGCTGTAATAATCCCATAAGCCTGGGAAAAATAAAGAACCCCTGAGTTAAAGAGTCGGGGCGCCGGGCGCACCCTACCCTCAGGTTAATGGGCGCCCCCGCCCCCCTTGCCGGTGAACAGGAGACCCATGATACCACCGGTGACCAGGGCGATGACTACGGCCAAAATACCATATGCGGCCGCATGTTCATATGCCAAAGAGTAAAGCAACGCCGGGAAGCCGGTTTGCCGGACGATGAGGTCCGCGCCCTTCTGTTCCACCACCTGCCCCTGGGCCACCACCGAAAGACGGACGCGATAGGTGCCCGGTCTTATTTTGCCCGAAAGTTGGAAGATGCCCCGCCCTACCCCGCCACCTCCAGGGGTAGAGGATACTTCCATGCCCCTGGCCAGTTCGCCATAGAGCCCCTCGCTCTCTTTGAGTTTCAGAAATTGCTGAAAAAGCTCGGTCTCTTCCCCGGCCTGGACCTCGCCGGCAAACTTGATCCGTTTTCCCAGGGCGGCATAACCCCAGGTGGCATCGCCGGGGGCCTGAGCCAGCAGTTTGGCGTCAGTGGCCGCAGCCAGATAGAGGCTGGGGGCACCCTGAATGGTGATCTCCCCGACGTTCATCCACAGCCCGCCGCGCCGTCCCTTGCGCATGAGATGCGCGTCCTGGGTCTGGCCGATGATTTCCATCACCACCTCAGCCCCGGCGGGGAACTCTCCCGCCACCTTCAGGGAGGCGCCGTCAAAGAAGGCGCCGATCTCGACTTCATTGGGCGTCACCTGTACTCCAGGAGACGCGGCCTGGGCCGGCAACGACAGCATCGCCACCAGCAAGATTCCCAAAATACCCGCGTTATCTTTGCCGCCTGCGCCCCGGCTCCGCATCTCAGTGCCCTCCTTTGTAGCCCAGCAGCACCCCGGGGGACATGAGGAGATCGGCCAGAATCTGCACCATCACCAGGAGCACAATGGAGGCCAGCAGGATTTTGAGCTGGTCCGCCTTTAGCCGGCGGCTCAACCTGACCCCGAATTGGGCCCCGATGGTGGAGCCCAGCAGCAGGACGATGGCCAGCACCAAATCCACCGTATGGTTGGAGATGGACTGCATGACGGTCACGTTGACGCAGGTGAAGAGGATCTGGAAGAGGCTGGTGCCCACCACCACGTGCATGGGCATGCGCAGCATATACACCATCACCGGCACCATGATGAATCCGCCCCCCACCCCCATAATGGCCGCCAGTATCCCCACCAGGACCCCCAGACAGAGGGGGAGTATCGGTGAGATGGTGATGCCGGACTTGACGAACTGCATCTGCCAGGGAAGGGCCTGAATCATGCGGGCATACCGCGAAGGCCG
>JBGPBR010000062.1:0-8532 GCA_041481325.1 Desulfobaccia bacterium | reverse complement strand
TTGAGCACGGTTCTGGTGTTGTTCATGTTCACAGGGGCCTTGGATTATCTAATCAGCGCTCTGCCCCTGGTGGCCACGGTCTGGGTCTTCGGGTCCGGACTGCTGGCCCTTACGGGGCTGGCCAGCTGGCTGGTTAGAGACCGGGGCCTGGAGTTGGCCAGGATGCCATTGAGAAAGTAGTCGCGTCATCGAAAATTAAAGATAAAAGGCAGGGAACCGGCCCCTGCCTTTTTTTCCGTGCCGTGGAGTCCGTGGTCGCGGCTTTGACCAATGGGGCTTTAGGGGGATTTAAAGGCCGGCAAGCGGGCTAAATTTATGGCAAACGCTAGAAGTCATTTCAAAACCTATTCCCGGTGACAACTTCCCCCAGCAGGGCCTCGCCGCGCCGACTGGTAAACCGCAGAAGGAGGCGGCGGTTGCGCCACTGGGGCGGGCCCGGCAAGACCACCCGCAGGTAATTGTCGCTCAGGCCCTTGAGCCAGCCCCGCTGGTGGGCCGGCCCCTCCACCAGCACTTCCCGCACCTGCCCGAGCCGGCTCTCCAGGAACTGCAGCTTTTTCGCCCGCCCCAGGTCCCGCATGGCCCGGGCCCGTTCCCGGATCTCGGCCGCGGGGAGCGGCGCCATCCGGGCCGCGGGGGTGCCGGGCCGGGGGGAAAAAGGAAAGACGTGGAGATACGTCGCCGGCAGCGACGCCACCAGGTCCCGGGTGGCCTCGAAATCGGCGGCAGTTTCCCCGGGAAACCCCACCAGCACATCCAGGCCCAGTCCCGCCTCCGGGAACCGCCGGTGGATTTCCGCGGCCAGGTCCCGAAAATCCCCGGGGCGGTAAGGCCGGCCCATGGCGGCCAACACCGCCCTGGCGCCGCTCTGCAGCGGCAGGTGGAAATGGCGGCAAAACTCGTCCCAAGCGGCCAGCTCCCCAAGAAGTTCTCCGGTCACCCCCTGGGGCTCCAGGGAACTGAGGCGCACCCGGAAAGGCCAGGGCCGCCCTCGGAGCCGGCGCACCAGGGCGGCCAGGCCGGTGCGGGGGGTCAGGTCCTGCCCGTATTGCCCCAGGTCCACCCCGGTGAGCACCACCTCCTGGTAGTTCAGGGCCGCCAGTTCCTGCAAAGAGGTCCCCACCCCCCCGGGCGCCAGGCTGCGCCGCGGCCCTCTGACCGTGGGGACGATGCAGTAACTGCAGTGATGGCTGCAGCCGTCCTGGATCTTCAGCCAGGCCCGGGTATGCCCCGGAAAAGATTGCAGCCGCCAGGCATGGAAAGGAGCCGCCGCCAGGTCTGCAGCCACCGACAGCCGGGGGCCCGGGCCGGGCCAGGCTCCCAGGAACTCTGCCAGACGGGCCTTTTCCGGGTTTCCCAAAACAGTCCGGACTTCTGGAATAGCCGCGACCTCCGCCGGGGCCCGCTGGGCATAGCAGCCGGTGACCCAGAGGCTGGCGCCGGGATGGTCCCGGGCCAGCCGGCGGATGGCCTGGCGGGCCTGCTGGTCGGCCCGGGCGGTGACGGTGCAGGTGTTGACCAGGATGAGAGCCGGGGCGGCGCCGTCAGGGGCAGGTAGCCACCCGAGGGCGCCCAACTCCTGGGCCAGGCCGGCGCTGTCCACCTGGTTCACCTTGCAGCCGAAGGTGACGATGGAGAAGAGACGGTTTTCTGAAAGGCGGTTTTCGGTTTGCGGTTTTCGGTTTTCGGTAACCATTTTAAAAGACGGTTTTTGGTAATTTTTTTAATGGGACTGCAGGTTTTCTGAACCGGGGAAGTGGGGCGCAGCCCGCCTTCCCCGGTTCCTTTTCAGGGTTGGGAGGGGGGCATGGGGGGAGGGCAGGGACTATTGTCCCTGGCCCTCCCCCCATATCCTCACCTAATCCTGGCCTCGATCCAGGCGCCGCCCAGGACCTGGTCGTCCTGGTAGAAGGCCACCGCCTGGCCCGGGGCCACCGCGGCCTGGGGCGAGTCAAAAATCACTTCCACCGCGTCCGCCCCCCCCTCCGCCCCCCGGTCCGTCCCCCGGCCCGCCCCCAGGTCCGCCCCCAGGGGAATTATCCGGGCCGGCGCCCCGGGGTGGCGGTAGCGGATCACCGCCCGGGCCGTCAGCTCACCCTCGGGCGGGTCCGCCAGCCAGTTGACCCGGCTGGCCCGCAAGCCGGCGGAAAGCAGGTCCGGCTTATGCCCCAGCATCACCCGGTTGGTTTCCGGGCAGATTTCCACCACGTAATAAGGTTCCCGGGCCGGCACCCCCAGCCCCCGGCGCTGGCCCACGGTGTAGCGTTCCAGGCCATGGTGCCGGCCCAGCACCCTGCCGACGGGGTCCACCAGTTCCCCGGGGAGCCCGGGGCGCCCCAGGCGGGCCGTGATGAACTCCTGGTAATGGCCCTGGGGGATGAAGCAGAGCTCCACGCTTTCCCGGCAGTCGAGGCCGGCCGGCAATCCCAGCTCCCCGTGCCGCCGGCGCACCTCCGCCTTGGTCATCTCCCCCAGGGGAAACCTCAGGTGGGGCAAAAGAGACCGGGGCAGGCGGGAAAGGAAATAGGACTGGTCCTTGCGGCGGTCCAGGCCGCGATACAGCCCCAGGCCGTCCCCCCCGCCGCCTGACCCGCCGCCTGACCCCGGTCGCAACCGGGCATAGTGTCCGGTGGCCAGGTAAGAGGCGCCTCTCTCCCGGACCTGCTCCCACAGGCGCCCGAACTTGATGACCGCGTTGCACTTCACGCACGGATTGGGGGTGCGGCCCCGGGCATACTCCCGGACAAAGTAGTCCACCACTTCCCGGGAAAAGTCCTCCTCCAGGTCCAGTTCGGTGATTTCAATGCCCAGGCGCCGACCCAGGGCTTCCAGGTGGTCCGCCGGCGGGGCCAGGGCGGAAAGGCGCAGGTGCACCCCCCAGACCGAAAAACCCTGCTCCCGGAGCAGGGCCGCGGCCACGCTGCTGTCCACCCCGCCGCTCAGGGCCACGGCCACCTGGACGTTTTGGTTAACCTCGTTAAACATCTGTTTTAATAATTTTAAAATAACGGCCAACTTAGCAAGCCGGTTCTTTTTATATATATTTTATGGATATTTTTAGAAATATTAATTTACGAGGCTGCGGGGCCAAAAGCCGCCCGGTTCAACAAACCGAACATTAGGGCAATATAAGTTTTCAGAAGGGGGTGCCGGAGGGGGCGCAGGGAGCGCAGGGGGCGGAGGGAGCGCAGGGGGCGTAGGGGGCGTAGGGGGCGGAGGAAGCGAAAGAGAGTCCTTCCAGAAAATGTACCGCCACCCCGTAATAAGGGTTGGCGGGGTCCGGAGGTTCCAGGCGCACCACCTCGCCTTTGGCTTTCAGTTGGGAGGTTTCCCGGTTAATGCAGGGCAGGGAGGCGGTGATGGTGAGGGTGACGATCTGGCCGGGTTTAAGGGGAACCGCGGGCTCCGTGTGGAAAAAACTGCCGGAAAGGCTGATATCCCGAAGAACGCCTTTGCCCAGACAGATTTCCCCGGTCTCGGGCAAGTGGGTATGATACTCCACCGAGAGAGGAATTACCAGGCGGTTATAGCGTCTTCGTTCTGCCAGAGAAACCATAGATGGGTTCCGGAACCCAGGGCAAGATAAGGATACAAACGTGTTTTCTTATTGCACGTCATGTGCCATGAGTCAAGCTTTTTCACGGTCCAGATAATCCTTGACGGTTTCTGTCCTATTTTTTATCATAGTCAAAGATCATCCCACCTGCCAGTTACCAAAGGCGGCCCATGTCTCACATTGTGGCCATCATCAATCAGAAGGGAGGGACCGGGAAGACCACCACTGCGGTCAACCTGGGGGCTTCCCTGGCTTATCAGGGGTTCCGCACCCTCATCGTGGACCTGGACCCCCAGGGCCACACCACCGTGGGCCTGGGTATCGATACCGACGCCATCAACGGTTCCATGGCCGAGGTGCTGACGGTTCCCAAGAAGTCCGTCAGCGAGGTGGCGGTGCCCACCTACATCCTGGGCCTGGAGTTGGCCCCCGCCACCATTCACCTGGCCCGGGCGGCGGAGCAGGTCTACACCAGGGTGTTCCGGGAGGCCATTTTGGCCCAGGCGATTAAAGACGCGGACTATGACTTCGTTCTCATCGACTGCCCGCCGTCCCTGGGCGTCCTCACCACCAACTCTTTATACGCCTGCGACTTCATCATCATTCCCTGCCAGATTTCCCGCTATTCCCTGGACGGCCTGGCGGATCTCCTGAACACCATCGAAACCGTCAAGAACCTGACCATGGAAGACCTCTACCAGGGAGACCTCTTCCGGGTCCTGCTTACCATGTTCGACAAGCGCAACCGGATCACCAACGAATACATCCTGGAGCAACTCCAGCCTTACCGGGAGAAGACCTTCGACACCATGATCATGAAGAACGAGGCCCTGAACCAGGCCCAGATAGCCCAGAAGGCCATCTTCGATTTCGAGCCCCGGTGTTCCGGCTCCCATGATTACCTTCACCTGACCTTAGAGTTTCTGGAAATATGGCGAAAAAGAAACAGCTTGCCGGCAAGAAGACCAAGCTTGCAAAGCTGCCTCTAACCCAGGTGTTGGCGGGCCAGGCTGAGTGGCCGACTCTTGCGCCCCTCTCGCCCCTCTCGCCCCCCCTGCCTCCGCTCCTCCCCCCGGAACCACCACCGGTCCTGCAACCGGCCGCGGCGCCGCAACTGTCCTTCACCTGGGAAGAAGCCCGGGAAGGGGCCGCCGGTCCCCTGGCCTCCGTCTACCTGCGCCTGGTGCAGGAATTGGCGGCCCTCAAATCCCGGCTGCAGGCGGGGGCCACCACCGAGGCCGGCGCCCGCCGCGGTTCCCTGCCGCCCCAGGTGCCGCGGCAGCCTCAGATTCTCGGAGCCCTGCGCCTGGCCCGGAAAGACCTTCTGGACCTGCACCGGCTGCTCTCCAGTTCTTGATTCTTCCGTCCCACCCTTGCCGCCGGCCCTTTCCCAAGCCGCTTGACGTCCGGATAATCTAGAATTCGGCTTGGAAAACCTTGAGTTTCGAGTTTCGAGAATAAGGACGAAATCTAGGGTAGGCAGGGCCCACCAGCTTCCTTGCCCAAGAGCAGCTTGGGAAAATGTGGGACCCCCGCTCGCGGGTTTCCGGCGCAGGTTTTTCGTAAGAGACCTGCGGCTGCGGAATGGGGCGGGCGGGGACGCCCGCCCCTAAACTTTCCCTGGTTTTGGAGTGAGCCAAGGGCTCAGGCGCGACTGCCTTGAAAGGTTTGGTGGAATTGGTGGCACCGGCGTCTCGCCGGTGCGGTTGGGGAGGGGGAACGCCGCGGTTGATAGCCGCCGGCGGGCGACGCGGTTGCGCAACCTGGATTTTTCGTCCGGGTATAGGGCGCCGTGGTTTCAGAAAGAATAAAAATCAAGGCGTCTTGAGTTCCACCCGGTTGGCCGAGGGACTGCCGGGGCCCGGCAATTCGGAAACGTCTCCCCGAGTTACCAGCTTGGACAGGAGAAGCGTCAACACCACCCCTACCAAGGTTCCAATCAGCAGCCCGGCATAAAAAGCTACCATTCCCATGTCGTCACCTTCTGAAAGAAAGGCGTTACATAAAGGCCGCAACGGCTATGGATACCATCATGCCCACCACCAGGCCCGCATAAAAAGCGAGGATAGCCATCAAATGCCTCCAGCCCCCAGGTTTACCTGAGAACCTAATCATCCGCCCCCTTGAAAACCATCGGTAAAAAAGCGGAATTTCTCTAGGTAAAAATTAGCCGTGGCGGGTCCTCGGGAAATTTTTCCAACCTGGAACGGAAAACCGGCGGTTGAGGCCGTGGAGACGCTCAGCGGCGTCCCAGGAGCAATAAGGCGGCCCCGGCATGCAGGGCGGCGATGAGATACAGGGATGTCAAGACACCCCACGCCGGCAGCACCATCAGGCTGATCCCCAGGGTGCCCAGGGTGGCGCCCAGCAGGTCCGCGGCATAGAGGAACCCCCCGGCTGCGCCGGCCTCGCGCCCCTCCCGGGCCCACAGGTCGGCCGCCGAGGCAAAGATGCCGCCGCCGGCAAACCCCCCGGCCGTCAGGAGCAGGGCATAAGCCGCCTGGACCACCCACTCCGGCCACGGATAGGAAAATCCGCAGGCCAGCCATAGGGCCAGCAGTGCGGCCAGGGCCGCCAGGGCCCCCTGCAGGGCGGCCACCGAACCCAGGCCCCCGGGCGCGCCCCGGCTCTGAAGGGCCCGGCTTCCCGCGGCCATCCCCACCATGAAGGCGGCGATGAGCATCCCCAGGTGCCGGTAGAGATAACCGAACCGAATCTGGTAGAGGATGAGCACCAGGATTTCCAGGGCCATGACCCCCAGGCCCATGACGGTCACCTGGTAGAGACAAAGGGCTCCGGGACGCCGCCGGAGCAGCAGTCCCGGGAGGAGAAGTCCGGCCACCAGGGCGGAGCCGGCCATAACCGGGGACAGGCGCCTCAGGTAGAGCAAGGCCCGGTTGGCGGGCACGCCTTCCTGGATGGCGCTCAACGCCAGGTCGTAGAAATAGCAGCCGGGCTCAAGGTCGGTATTCAGTTCCACCGGCAGCCGGTTCAGGGTCTGGCGCAGGTATTCCCGGCGGGGCCGGGACAGGTCGCTGAGAAGATAATAATCCCGGACGTAGTGGAGTTCCAGGCCGCGTTCCTGAAGCCGGGCCGCCAGGACCGCCGGGTCCGCACTCAGGGTCCCGCTGCGGGCCGCGGCCAGGAACCGGGCCCGTTCGCCCGGGAGGACCGCGACCTCAGGAAAGACGCGGCCCAGGGTATGGTAAGTCATGGCCAGATAAGCGGCCCGCAGGGGGTGCAGACTGGTTTCGGCCCCGGCCAGGGCAAAGGTGAAGACGCCCCCGGGAGTTAGCCTGGCGGCCGCCACCTGAAAGAACTCCCGGCTGTAAAACCGGTTCAACTGGGCGTTCTTGGGCTCCGGCAGGGCCATGAGAATGACGTCGTAGCGCCGGCCGGGGGTTTCCAAAAAGCGCCGGGCATCCTGGTAGACGATCTGAACCCGGGGGTCCCGGGCTGCGGCTCCGGCCTCCGGCAACAGTTCCAGGGCCAGGCGGACCAGCTTCGGGTCCAACTCCACGTAGTCCAGATGGGTGACGCCGGGGTGTTTGAGAATCTCGGGCACCAGGCCGGGGCCGCCTCCCAGGAGCAGGACCCGCCGGGGTCGGGGATGCTCCAACATGCCGAACTGGACCTGGTGCTCGGCGCTCAACGGATCCGGATAGGTGAACTGCCACAGACCGTTGGCAAAGAAGCTGGTTTGCTCCGCCTCCCGGGTGGCCACCAGCCTGGCATAGGGGCTCTCCGCCGCGGCGACCACCTGGCGGCCCGGCCACTGCCAGTTCAGGCTCCAGGTTTCCAGCCGGGGCAGGAACAGGCAGGCCCCGGCCAGCAGCAGGAGACCGGCCGCGCCTATTATGGCGGCGGGGCCCCGCCGCGCCGGTGGCCGCACCAGAATCCAGGGGCTTAAGGACAGGAGAAAACCCGTGGCCAGGCTCAGGGCCAAGCCGGAAAAGCGGTCCAGGAGCAAGAGCTGCAAGACCAGGACCCCCAGGGCCGCTCCCAGGGTCTCCAGGTAGTAAACCCGCCCCGGGGCTCCCGGGGACTGCGCGGTCAGGGCCCGGCAGGCGCAGGGGAAGAAGTAGCCGGAGACCAGCCCGAAGGGGGACAGCACGGCCAGAAACAGCCATAGGGCGGTACCGAGGGGCAAGGACTGGCCCCAGGGCAGCAGCCCCAGGGCAGGCAAGGCCCGGATCAGGAGAACGGTGGCCGGCAGCAGCAGCCCCAACAGGACCAGGAGGGACGATAACTGCCCGGTGCCGGCCTCGGGTTCATCCTGAGGCCCCCCTTGCCGCCCCCCTGGCCGCCCCCCTCGCCCCCCCCAGAGGCTCCCCAGGCCGGTCCACAGGAGCCAGCACCAGAGCCCCAGGGCCAGCTTGAGCTCGCTGCCTTGGGCCAGGACCAGGAGCTCCCGCAACACCAGGACCTGGGAGACCATGGTCCCGGCGCCGTAGGCCAGGATCAGCCGCGGCAGGGCGGTCGCGGCAGCAGGCGGCTGGGGTCCGCCCCCGAACTTGGTATCAACCCCTGCCTTTCCGGGAGCGTGACTCAAATCTGCAGCCCCCTACTAATACCGTTTTCGGTTTTCTGTTGAAATAATAATAGTTTTCAATAGGTTATAGGTTAAGTTTGCTGCGTTTGAAACGGAAAGCGGTATAAGGGTTTCCAGGAAAGAAAACAACGGGGTTTTTTCAACCGGGGGTTGAAAAGCTTCCAAAAGTGAGAATTTGTCATTCTGGGCGTCGCGAAGAATCTCGCATTTTCAACCGGCTAAGATCAGGCGCTTCGCTCAGAATGACAGGGAAAAAGCGTTTTTCAACCCCCTGTTGAGGCTTCTGGGCGATCGCCGGGAAAAATTAAGTTTAGTCTCCGATGTTGTAACGCTTCAGCTTCTCCCGCAGGGTCTTGCGGTCGATGCCCAGGGCCCGGGCCGCTTCGCTCTTGTGGCCGTCGAACCGCTGCAGGGTGTACAGGAT
>JBGPBR010000061.1:0-8578 GCA_041481325.1 Desulfobaccia bacterium | reverse complement strand
GGGGCAGGCCCTTAAAGCCTGCCCCTAATTAGTTTTACGTCCGTGACGGGGATTTCTATTATCGGGTCCCGGAAATACCTTGCAACCGTTCACCCCGATGATCCCCCCTCCCCCATCAAGGGGGAGGGAACAACGACGAGCTCTTTTGAAGGATACTCGTGGGACACGACACCATTATGTTTTAACCGAAAACCGAAAACCGAAAACCAAAAACCAAAAACCGTCTTATTTGGCCGGCTGGACGACCTTGATGGGCGGCGCCGCCGCCGGCAGGGAGCGCCGGTAGGCGCCGGTGGACTTGTCCAGCTTGGCCACCGCCAGGTTGTAGTTATACAGGGTCATGAGGTAATCGCCCCGGAAGGAGCCGTACCTTTCGAAGGCCTGGAAGATGTCGTCCAGCTTGCCGAGACCCATGTCGAAGTTGCTGAACGCGGTGATCAGCCAGCGCCGGGCGTTGACGTAGGCCTTCTCCATGCCCAAGGAGCCCTTGTAGTTCTGCTGGACCTCGCCGTAATTCTTGGCCACTTCCA
The DNA here is from genome assembly GCA_041481325.1 of Desulfobaccia bacterium. Lineage (GTDB taxonomy): Bacteria > Desulfobacterota > Desulfobaccia > Desulfobaccales > 0-14-0-80-60-11 > DASWLF01. The sequence continues at coordinate 8,048 of JBGPBR010000061.1, read as the reverse complement.
CCGGGATGCCCATGAGGGCCGTCTTTTCGGTGTGCTGCAACTGCTCCAGCTCGGCTTTGGCCTGGCCGATCTTGGCCTTCATGATGCCGAAGTCGAGGTGCCACTTGGCGCCCACGAAGGGGAGGGCGCCGTTGTCGTTGAAGTAGTCAACGATGTAGGGGTCGGGGTTGTACTTCCGGCCCGGGCCGGCGCCGGCCAACTGGCCCACCACCGCCAGGAAGAAGGAGGGATAGCGGTCGGCCTTGGCCGCATCCACCAGCAATTGCCTGGCCACCAGGCCTTCTTTCAACTGGGTGAACTCAGGCCGCATCTCCAGGGCCTCGCGCACATAGGAATCCAGTCCCACCGGGGCCGAGGCGGGGGTGGGCAAATCAGCGGGCACCCGAAAGTCCCCCTCGGAATCGGTGAGGGCCTTCAAGGCCCTATATGCCACCTTGGCGCCTTCCTCGGCTTCGGCCGCGAACTTCTCCACCGCCCCCTCATAAGCGGCCAGGCGGTAACGGTCGCTCTCCCTGACGTTGGGAGAGTTGAGGCGCAGCAACCGGCTGATGCGCTCCCGGGTGTCGTTCAGGTAGGTGCGGGCGTCCTTCACCGCCTCCTTGCCCTGCTCGGCCAGGATGAGGCCGTAGTACGCCTCGGAGACCTGGAGAATTACCTCGCCCTGCCTGGCGGCCACCCCGGCTTCCTTGACCTTGATGTTTCTGGCCGCGGCCTCTTCCCGGAAGGCGATCTTGCCGAAGGCGTACAGGGGCTGGAAGGCGGTGAATTCCAGGCGCCCGAAGATAGCTACACCGTGCAGTTTATCTTTGGGGTCGGGATAGAACATCTCCTTGCCGGGGCCGCCAGCGGGAGTCACCGGCAGGCGGGCCTTGGGAATCACGCCCCCCATGACGGTGGTGTCCAATTGGGGCCAGCGGTAGCCGCGGACTTCGTTTTTCTGCTCCTTGGCCAGGTTCACTTCGCTCTTGCTGGCTTTCACCTCCGGGCTGAACTTGAGGGCCATGCCGATGAGTTCTTTCAGGTTGCGCACCGGCGCCTCAGCCGCCCCGGCCCCCACCGGGGCCAGCAGGATTACCAGGCCCAAGACCAATCCCCCTAAGCGGACCCCCTTGGTCATATCCCCCCTCCTTATTTACCTAAAATCGGTGATTTCGATAATTAAAATTAGGGTCAACCTAAATCTCCACGACAAACTAATATCAAGGTCTGACCCATATTATCAGGGAACCGGCGGGAATTCATCTAATTTTTTCCGGATACCTCCGGGATCGCAATTTTCCCGCCCACCTTACATCTTGGCCGGGAGAGCCTCTGAAGGTTTCCTGGCGGCAAGCCGACCGCGGCAAGCCGTTTCCATCTTATCGCCAAAGCCAAAAGTTTTTTCCATTATGGCACCTGGTCCAGGAACCTAAATCCCCCCTATCCCCCCTCTGCCAAATGGGGTAACTTAGCGGAATTCCTTTGAAAGTCCCCATTTGCCAAAGGGGAATTTAGGGGGGATTTAAAAACCAGCACTTGGGAGGAGTTTTTGGCAAACGCCATAAAGCCTGCAGCCCCCGGATTCATGAACCGGCAATGCAAAATACCGGCCGGACGCCGCTGAGATTGCATCTAGAATTTCAAATGAGTTATTATTAACAAATTAACTTAATATAAACGGGGTTGATGGCATGGCAGAGGCACGGCGAACCCTGATTACCGGCGGGGCGGGATTCATCGGCTCCCACGTGGCCGGGAGCTTCGTGGCCCTGGGCCACGAAGTGGCGGTGGTGGACAACCTGAGCACCGGCAAGCGGGAGTACGTGCCGCCCGGGGCCCGGCTCCACTCCTATGACATCAAGTCCCGGGAGGCTGGCGAACTGATCCGCGACTGGCGGCCCCAGGTAATGGTGCACCTGGCGGCCCAGATGAGCGTCCAGGCGTCGGTGAACGACCCGGTGTACGACGCCCAGGACAACATCCTGGGCTCGCTGAACCTCTTTCAGGCCGCGGGCCTGGCGGGGGTCGAAAAGATCATCTTCGCCTCCACGGGAGGGGCCATTTACGGCGACGACGCCCCCCTGCCGGCCCGGGAGGAAGATGCGCCCCGGCCGGAATGCCCTTACGGGGTGGCCAAGCTGGCCGTGGAACACTACCTGCACTTCTACCACCGGCAGTTCGGCATCGTCCCCGTCATCCTGCGCTATGCCAACGTCTACGGGCCCCGGCAAAACGGCCGGGGGGAGGCGGGGGTGGTGGCCATCTTCATCGAAAAATTCCTGGCCGACCAGCAGCCCGTCATCAACGGGGACGGCCTGCAGACCCGGGACTTCGTCTACGTGGGCGACGTGGTGGCCGCCAACCTGGCCGCCCTTAATTACCCCAAGCCCGGCATCTTCAATATCGGCACCGGCCGGGAGACGGACATCCTCACCATTTATCTCCAGCTTCAGGAGATCATGGGGTCGGCCCGGGGCCCGGTGCACGGCCCGGCCAAACCCGGAGAGCAGCGCCGCAGCCTCCTGGACAGCACCCGGGCCCGGGAAACCCTGGGTTGGCAGCCCCGGGTGAGCCTAAACGACGGCCTGGCCCGCACCGCCGCAGCCTTCCGGGAGGTCGCAGGACGGGTCACCTGAACCACAAATATGCAATCACGCTATCGCAGGTCCATGCGGCTCCGAGAATACGATTATTCTCAGACCGGGGCTTATTTTGTCACCATATGTGTCAAGAATCGAAAATGCCTGTTAGGGGAGATTTTTGGTGGAGATATGCGATTGAGCCATTATGGCGAAATTGCCGGGCAATCCTGGCTGGACTTGCCTAATCATTACAGGCACGTGGAATTAGATGTATTCGCAATAATGCCCAATCATCTCCACGGAATAGTACTGCTCACTGAAGTAGGGGCGGGTTTGAAACCCGCCCCTACAAAATCCATGGTCAGGAAGCAGGCGCTATCTGAAATCGTCCGCGCGTTTAAGACTTTCTCTTCCCAGCGAATAAACAAGTTAAGGGAGATGTCAGGTAACCTCTTTTGGCAGCGCAGTTTTTACGATCACGTGATACGCGATGATGAGTCCTTGCACCGCATCCGTGAATACATTATAAACAACCCCTTGCGGTGGGAACTTGACCAGGAAAACCCTCTTGCCAAAGGAAAAGACGAGTTCGATAATTGGCTGAATACCTTTAAAACTCGTCCTTTGAACTTATCCTGAGATAAAATTCAAAAACTATTTATGGCCTTGTCCCTGACTTGCTTATGATTAACATCGTGGTTAAGCAGTATGGTGGCAGGTATATGCCGAGCAGAAGATTGGTTTTTGTAGGGGCGGGTTTGAAACCCGCCCCTACGTCGGCACCCAATGCATAAGCGGATGATGTGTAAGCAAACGATAGGATTGGACACATGGAAATGATGATCGAAACCCGGGACCTGACCAAATTTTACGGGCCCCATCTGGCCATCAACAGCCTCAACTTCCAGGTGGCGGCCGGGGAAATCGTCGGCTTCCTGGGTCCCAACGGCGCCGGCAAGACCACCACCCTGAAGATCCTGGCCGGGTATCTCTCGCCCACCGCGGGGACGGCCCGGCTCAACGGCTTCGACGTGGTGGGCGAGTCCCTCAAGGTGCGGGCCTCCCTGGGGTACCTGCCGGAGAGCGTCTCCATCTATCCCGACCTGACCGTGACCCAGTTTCTGCAGTTCGCGGCCCGGGCCAAGGGGGTGGAGGCCAGGCGGGAGGCCAGCGAAATTGGGCGGGTTACCGAGGCTTGCGGCCTGATGGAGGTGCGCCGGACCATGGTGGCGGCGCTGTCCAAGGGCTACCGGCAGCGGCTGGGGCTGGCCCAGGCCCTGGTGAAGTCGCCCCCCCTGCTCATCCTGGACGAGCCCACCATCGGGCTGGACCCCAGCCAGATCGTGGAAATCCGCACCCTGATCAAGAACCTGGAAGGCTCCCACACGGTGATGCTGAGCAGCCACATCCTGCCGGAAGTGAGCCAGTTGTGCCACCGGGTGATTATTATCAATAAGGGGCAGATCGTGGCCAGCGACACCCCGGAGAACCTCTCCCGGCAGATGGGGCATGGGGCCCGGGTCCGGATGGCGGTCCGGGGACCGGCTGAGGAAATTATTGCGGCCCTCTCCCGGGTAACCGGGGTGACCCAGGCGAGGTCCCAGGGAGACGGCTCCTTCCTGGTGGAGGCCGCCGCCGGCCAGGACCTGCGCCCCGGGCTCGCCCGGATCGTAGTGGAGAAAGGCTGGGACCTCCTGGAACTCAAGGTGCACGAGTTCAGCCTGGAAGACGTGTTCCTCAACCTGGTAACGGAAGAAGAGTCATGAAAAGTTTGAACGGCTGTTTGGCCTTGCTGCGCAAGGAAATGACGGTCTATTTCGCCACCCCCATCTTTTACATCACCGGGTTTTGCTTCCTGGTGCTGGCGGGTTATTTCTTTTACACCAACGTGCTCTATTACAGCGTCATCAGCTTCCAGGCGGCCCAGCAGGCGGCCAACCCCCAGGTGGCGGCCCAACTGAATCCCCATTACCTGATTTACCGGCCCCTGTTTGCGGTCCTGGCCATCGTGCTGATGTTCCTGGTGCCGCTGCTCACCATGCGCCTGTTGGCCGAAGAGAAGCGGGCCGGCACCGCCGAGCTGTTGTTCACCTATCCCATCACCGATTGGGCGGTGATCCTGGGGAAATATCTGGCCGCGTTCCTGGTTTACCTGATCTTCCTAACCTTCACCCTCAGTTACTCCCTGGCCCTGAACTTCGTCACCCGCCTGGATTGGGGCGCGGTGGGGGCCGGCTACCTGGGCCTGGTGCTCCTGGGGGCCTCGGCCCTGGCCCTGGGGCTCTTCGCCTCCAGCCTCACCGAGAACCAGGTCGTGGCCGGGGTGGTGGGCTTCGCCCTGCTGCTCCTGTTCTGGATTATCGGCTGGCTCCAGGAGGTGGGGGGCGGCGGGGTGGGCAAGGTCTTGCAATACCTGTCCCTGCTGGACCATTACGATAATTTTACCAAAGGTGTCATTGATACCCGGGACCTGGGGTACTGCCTGAGCTTCATCTTTTTCTTCCTCTTCCTCACCAAGAGGCAGTTGGAATCCCGGCGCTGGAGAGCCTAACCGTGGCTTGGCGAGATCAGATGCAAAAACGACGGGTAATTTACGGGGCGGGCACGGCCCTGTCCATCCTGCTGGTAATCGGCATCCTCATCCTGGTGGCGCTGCTGGCCAACTGGCGCCACCTCCGGTTCGACGCCACCCGGGGGCAGACCCAATCCCTGTCGGCCGTCACCAAGGCCTTGCTCAAGCAGATCGACCGGCCGCTCACCATGGCGGTGTTTCTGCCCGAAGGCTCCGGGGAGCGCCAGAACGCCAAGGATATCCTTAATCTTTACGTCGGCGGCAACCCCAAGTTGAGCTTCCGCTTTGTGGACCCGGAGCGGGACCCCCTCCAGGCTAAAGAAGCGGGCTACCGCTTCCCGGGCAACGTGCTCCTCACCTACGAAGGACGCCGCCAGATGGCCGACCGGGCCGACGAGGAGACCATCACCAACGCCCTGCGCAAGGTCCTGAAGCCGGAGCGCAAAGTGGTTTATTTTCTCACCGGCCACGGAGAGCGGGATATCACCAAGGCCGGCCAGGGCGGCTACCAGGTGGCCCGCCGGGCCCTGGAGAACGAGGGCTATGAGATCAAACCCCTGAACCTGCTGACTGAGGCCCAGGTCCCCCAGGACGCGGCGGTGGCGGTGGTGGTGGGCCCCAAAAAGGCCTTCCTGGGGAGCGAGATCGGGGCCCTGAAGTCTTACCTCGACCGGGGAGGCAGGGTCCTGGCGCTGCTGGATCCCTTTGAAGACGCGGGTCTGAAAGAGTTCCTGGCCAGGTACGGCGTGGGCCTGGACGAGGGCATCATCCTGGATGTGAACCAGGTGAGCCAGTCCCTGGGGGTCACCGCCATCATGCCCCTGGTGGTGCAATACGGCCCCAGTCCCATTACCAGGGATTTCCAGAACACCGTGTCCATCTACCCCATGGCCCGCCCCCTGACCCTGAACCGGGAGATCCAGGGGGTGGCGCTGCTGCCCCTGGCCACCACCACCGGCACCAGCTATGAGAAGATGGGCAAATCATGGATAAAGTCGGGGAACGCGGCCTTCAATCCCAAGGAAGATAAGAAAGGGCCCTTCACCCTGGCGGTCCAGGCGGAAATCAAGTTGGAGGCCCCCAAGGACAAGGGCGGCCCGGCAAAAGCGGCCGACGCCGAGAACAAGACCTACCTGGTGGCCTTCGGCAACGTGGATTTTGCCGACAATGCCTACTTCAACCTGTTCGGCAACGGCGATTTGTTCTTGAATACCGTGAACTTTCTGGGGTCCGAAGAAGCCCAGATTATCGTCAGGGAGGCCGCCAAGGCTCAACTGCTCACCCTGGCCAGCGGCCAGGCCTGGGGCCTGTTCGTCGCCACCCTGTTGTGGGCGCCGCTGGTGATGCTGGTGGCCGGCGTCTGGGCCTATCGCCGCCGGAGGGCCAGGCGGTGAACCCCCGGCGGCTGATCCCGTACGCCATCATTCTTCTCATCCTGGCGGGGACCTACGCGGTCCTCCTGAGGCAGCAGACCCGGCAAACGGTCCGGGAGGAGGCAGCCAAGAAGGTCTTCCAGGTCCTGGAACAGGATATCGCGGCGCTGGCCGTCATCCGGGATGGCCGCGAGGTGCGCCTGGCCAAAAAGGACCGCGACTGGCAACTGCTGACGCCCTTGCAGGTCCGGGCCGACCAGGCCGTGGTGGACGGCATGCTGGCCGCCCTGGCCAAGCTGCAAAAAGAGCGGGACCTGGGGGCGCCCAAGGACCTCAAGGCCTTTGGTCTGGATAAGCCCCTGCTGGTGGTGGAATTCTCGGCCCAGGGGCGGTCCCACCGGCTGGCGGTCGGCAGTCAGGCCCCGGGGACCCAGGATTATTATTACGCCCTCAAAGACCAGGAGCCCGAGGTCCTGCTGCTGCGCGCCGCCGCCAAGGAATCCCTGGACCGCGATCTCACGGCCTTGCGGGATAAAACCTTGCTGGCCTTCGAGGTGGCGCAGGTCAAAGAGGTGAAGATCAGGACCGGCAAGACCCGGGTGGACCTGGAAAAGACCGGGCCCCAGACCTGGCGCTGGGCGGGCCGGGAAGATTTCAAGGTGCGGACCGACCGGGTGGAGGCCCTGCTGCGGCAGTTGCACGCCGCCCGGATCAAGGAGTTCCCGGAGCAACTTCCCAAGAATTACCGGGCCATCGGCCTGGGCCCCAAGGTGCAGAGCGAAATTACCCTGGTGACCGCCGGGGGGCTGGAAAGGCTCTTGCTGGGCGTGGTCCAAGAGAGCGGCATGTACGTCCGCAAGGGGCCGGACGGCCCGGTGGTCTTGGTGGATAAGAGCCTGGCGGACGACATCGCCAAGGCGGCCTCGTCCCTGGAGGACCGGCGCCTGTGGGGCGGGCCGGTGACGGAGGCGGATAAAGCGGTTTGGGGCCCCCCGAATAAACTCTGGACGGCCGTCAAGGGCAAGGAATCCTGGGAGCTTAAGGGACCGGAGGGCGCCGCCCTCAAACAGCCGGCGGCCCGGGTGGAGCTGGCCCTGTGGAAGCTCCAGAACCTGGAGTATGTCTCCCTGATGCAAAAGCCGGGGAACCTCCCCGCGGCCCCGGAGGCGTATGTCCTGGAAGTGTTTGACGGCTCCGGCCAGGCCCTCTTCCGCCTGGAGGAGCTGGGCCGGAGGGGGAACCTGGTGGAGGTCAAGGCCCAAAAAGGGGACCGGACCGTAACCGCCATTGCCGCGGCCAAGAATTTTTCCGAGATTCAGGATGACCTGGCGCGCCTGATAACGCCACCGCCGGGAAAGTGATTTGAGGGGAGGGCCGGGGGACTTTTTCATAAGTGCCCCCGCCCACCCCACAAACACCCCCACCCAAACCCCGTTATTGAAAATTTTGCACCCAGGATTTCCCCTGAACATTATATTTAACAAATACGACGGCAAAATTTCCCCCGGACAGAAAGCCAAGTAACCGGAATTAAAAATTCTG
>JBGPBR010000060.1:0-8608 GCA_041481325.1 Desulfobaccia bacterium | reverse complement strand
TTGAGACCTCTGCGAAATACCTAATGGAATAGAGATATTTTTAAATCCCCTCCCCCTTGATGGGGGAGGGTTAGGGTGGGGGTGGCAAAGTTTTTCTCTTATTACAGTTAGTTGCTCATTTCGCCCCCCTCCCCCCAACCCCCTCCCACCGAGGGGAGGGGGAGATTAAGGCCAGGATTTGCGGTCTTGTGAGCTGTTCCGCAGAGCTCTCAACTTGGTATGAGCCGCTGGGAGAGGGCAGTAAATAATCGCGCTTGACTGCAAATCGGGGTTAAACGGGCAGAGTCAGGCTGCCGGCGGCCGCATCCAGGCGGGCCCACGCCCCGAGAGGCAGGGTGTGGTTGTCTGGCTGGTGTCCCAGCGGCAGACCCATAAGCACCGGGACCTTGAGGGGCGCCAGGGCCGCTACCATCATTTCCGCCAGGCCCTCCCGGGAGCCGCAGCCGGTGAAGCCGCCCAGGACCACCCCCGCCACCCCGGCCAGGACCCCGGCCAGGAGCAGATGGTGGAGCATGCGGTCCAGACGGTACAAGGCCTCGTTGTGGTCCTCCAGGAACAGGAGGTGTCCGGCAAAACGGGGAGCGAAGGGGGTGCCCACCAGGTGGCACAAAGTGGTGAGGTTGCCGCCGGCCAGGGGGCCGGCCGCCGCCCCGGGGTGCAGGACCTCCAGGCCTTCGTAAGCGACGGCCTGGGGCCCCGGGGCCGCCAGCCACCGGAAAAAGCTCTCCCGGGCCTCGGGGGTTAGGACCTGAAGATGCGCCACCGTGGGCCCGTGAAAGGTCACCAGGCCCAGGTCCCGGTGCAGGGTCCAAAGAAGGTTGGTGAGGTCGCTGAACCCGAAAAGCTTCTTGGGCGCGGCCTTAATGGCCTCCAGGTTGAGGTGCGGTAGAATCTTGAGGGACCCGTAACCGCCCCGGACCCCCACGACGGCCTTCACCTCCGGGTCCAGCCAGATCTCCTCGAAGCGCCGGGCGTACAACCGGTCGGTCTCCAGCCCCCAGGTCCGGGGCTCGAAGACTTCCGGCCCGCCGCGCACCTTGTAGCCCCGGTCCTGGAGGCACCTGAGCCCGGCCTGCCAGGCGGCCCGGCTCACGGGACTGGCCGGGGCCGCCACCGCCACCGCGTCCCCGGGCAAAACCGCCGGCGGCCAGAGGTAGGAACCCTCGGAGTCGGATGAATTAGGCGCGTCCGCCATCATTTGGCTTTAACCTGGCAATAATTAGCTGCGTCCTGCCCTGTGCCCTGATCCCTTATAACAAATAATCTCTACCTATAGTCCAAGATTTTGAAATATAATACAAGGTAACTTGAGGAAAGCTCCCGCCTTTCTTTAAAGGCGGCTGTCATCTATTGCGCACTTTGAACGATTCTCCTGCCCGTCTGCCGGTGTGGGGCGCGTTGGCCCTAACGCTGATTTTTGCCCTGGGTCTGTGGTTCCGCCTCTCGGACCTGGGAGGCCGGGACCTGTGGACCGACGAGGCCTGGGTGGCCCTGGCGGCCCTACAACCCACCCCGGCTGCGGCCCTGGCCGCGGGGCAGTCCACCCCGCCCCTGTATCTCCTCAGCGTCTGGGCCGCGGTCCAGGTCTGGGGTGGAAGCGAGTCCGTGCTGCGGGCCGTGTCCTGCCTGTTCGGGATGGGCACCCTGGCGCTCTTCTGGCGCTTCGCCCGGCCCCTGGTTTCCGGGCCCGCCGCCCTCCTGGCCCTGGCCGCGGTAGCCTGCTCCCCGGTCATGGTCTACTACTCCAAGGAATTGAAACAATACGGCGGCGACGCCTTTTTTGCGGTGCTCATCTTTTACCTGACGGAGCGCCTGCGGGCCCGGCGTGGGGAGCGCGGCTGGCCGGCCCTGGCCCTGGCCGGGGTCCTGGGCCTGGGCTTTTCCCACCCCCAGGTCTTTGTCCTGCCCGTGGCCGGAGCGGCCCTGTGGTTGGCCCTGCCGCAGCAGCGGCCGCGACTGGCAATCCTGGCAAGCATCTGGGCCCTGGCCTTTGCGGCCTACTATGCCTTGTTCTTCCGGCAGGAGGCGGACCCGCAACTGGTGGCCTATTGGGCCGAAATCTCGGCTTTCCCCGATCTTACCGGGGTGCAACCCCTAATTTTGTGGCTGGGCCGCGCCCTGTATGAGTATTCCTGGTATTTCCTGGGAGAGTGGGGGCTCTATTGGGGGCCGCCCCTGCTGGCGGCGGGCGCCTGGGTGTTTTTGGACCGGGGCCGGGGCCGGGTCCTGATTTATCTCCTGGGACCCCTGCTCTTGGCCCTGGGGGCCGCGGCCCTGCACCGCTATCCCTTCATGGCCCGGTGTGGCGGCAACCGCTTGATGCTGTTCAGCGCCCCGTTCCTCTACCTGGCGGCGGCCGCGGGCGCCGGGGCCGTCTTCTCCCGGCTGTGGCAAAGACGGCAGCGGCTGCTGACCCTGGCGTTGGCCGGGGTTCTCCTGGCCGCCCTGCACCCGGTGGAGAATATCCGGGAAAACCTGCACCCCGAAAACAACCGGGAAAACATCCAGCCCCTGGTGCGCGCCCTGGAAAGCCAGCTCCGGCCCGGGGACCTGGTCTACGTCCACTACTTCGCGGTCCAGCCCTTCAAGTTCTACTACCGAGGGCCGGAGCCTGATCTGTGCCTGGGCAAGTCGTGCCTGGAAACAAACCTGGCGGCGGCTAAAGAAGGGAGGCCCCGGCGCCTCTGGCTCCTTGCCTCCCACTTCGATGAAGTGGCGTCCATGCGCCGGTTTGCGGCCCGGCTGCTGGGGCCCGATTGGCAGGAGGCGGCCTGCCTCACTCGGGAGAGGGCGGTTCTATTCCGGTTCGAGCCGGGCCAAGACCTGGCGGCCAAGCCTCAACTCCTGCCAGGGCCTGCCCAATTAAGCTCTCCAACTCCCCTACCCGATAAGGCTTATTGATGAGGCCCAGCGCCCCGGCATCCTTGAGGCGGGCCGCTTCCCGGGAGGGGCAAAAACCGGAGGCCACCAGGATGCGGGCCCCGGCATCCAGGGCCTTGAATTGCCGGAGGAGCTGATAGCCGTCCTGCCCCGGCAGATAATAGTCCAGGATCACCAGGTCCGCGCCCCCCATCTGCCGGTAGGTCTCCAGGGCCTCGGGGCCGTCGCCCGCCGCGGCCACCCGGTAGCCCAGGCGCTCCAGGAGTTCCTGCCCCAGGGCCCGGAGCAGGGGGTCGTCGTCCACAAGGAGAATGGTGACCGGCGTGGTCATGGGGTTCCGAGTTTCTCTCAGGATGTTGAAAAACGCTCTTTTTCTGTCATCCTGAACGAAGTGAAGGAGCTCAACCTTTTGAAAATACGAGATTCTTTGCTTCGCTCAGAATGACAAATTCTCATTTTTTCTCGTTCCCAAGCTCCTGCTTGGGAACGCAAATTTTACCCCAAGCTCTGCTTGGGGACACCTTGAGATTACGCACAACTACTAAAATTACGCGATTCCTTTTAACCAAGCAGGAGCTTGGCATCGCTATAAGGTTCGGTATCCCCCTGAAATTTCTTAAACACCCCCCACCCGAAAGCGCACGTCTTGGATCTTCCCGGGCCCCAGCACCCGGTCCAGCTCGGCCAGGACCTGGGGCTTGAGGAACTGCAGTTCCTGGGCCCAGACGCTTTCCCGGACCTCCACCCAGAGTTCCCGGCGGCGCACTTCCAGGAGCCGGGTTTGGGCCAGCACCTTGACCGGCAGCACCGCTTCCCAGACCCGGCGGATCTCCCGGCGCTGCTTCAGGGCCTCCAGGTCCCCGGGAGTGAGAAACCTACGGAGGATGTCCTTGACGGCCACGGGTCGGGGCTGTGGGGGTCGCTTTGCCATGATAAAAAACGGTTTTCGGTTTTCGGTTTTCGGTTTTCGGTAAAACAGGATCCGTGGTTAACAGCCGCTTACAATCCAACCATATACAGGGGGTTGGGAGGGGAGATTGAGGGGAGGGCGGGGGAATCTTTTTCCCCCGGCTCTCCCCTCAAAACATCCTTAGCCTCCCATGTCCGCCCGGGCCCGGGCGAACCCGGCGGCCGCAGCGGTGATGGTCGCTTCGGGCACGCAGAAGGCCAGACGGAAATAGCCCGGCCGCCCAAAGCCCCGGCCCGGCACCCCCAGGATGTTTTCCTCCTTCAGGCGCTGGACAAAGGCCAGGTCGTCGCCCCCGGGGGCCTGGGGAAAGAGGTAAAAGGCCCCCTTGGGCCTGGTGAATTCATAGCCGGCCCGGGTCAGGATCTCGCTGAACAAATCCCGGCGCCGGGCGTAGGGGCCGATATCCACCGCGACCTCGGTAAGGGCCGCCACCACCCGCTGCATCAGGGCCGGGGCGTTGACGAAACCCAGGATGCGGTTGGCCAGGACCATGCCGGCGAACAGCTCGCCCCGGCCCGCGGCCCGGGGGCTCACCGCCACGTACCCCAGCCGCTCCCCGGGAATGGACAGGTCCTTGGAAAAAGAGGTGGCCAACAGGGTATTGGGATAGGCCTCGAAGATGCTGGGCAGGCTGAGGCCGTCGTACACCAGCCGCCGGTAGGGCTCGTCGGCCACCAGGTAGACGGGCCGGCCGTGGCGCCCGGCGTGGTGGGTGAGGAGCCGCCCCAATTCCTCCAGGGCCCCGGCCTCGTAGACCTGGCCCGTGGGGTTGTTGGGGGAGTTGACCATGACCGCCCGGGTGCGCCGGCCCAGGGCCTGCTCCAGGGCCCCCAGGTCCAGCCGGAACTCTTGGTCGGTCTCCACCACCCGGGCAACGCCGCCGTGGTTGTCGGCGTAGAACAGATACTCCGGAAAAAATGGAGCCAGGACCACCACTTCGTCGCCGGGGTCCAACAGGGTCTTGAGGATGACGTTGAGGCCCCCGGCGGCGCCGCAGGTGACGATGAGGTCGTCGCTTTTAAAATCCAGGCCGTGCACCCGGGCCAGGTGCTTGGCCAGGGCCTGGCGGGTGGCGATCAGCCCGGCGTTGGGCATGTAGGAATGGAGGCCGGGGCGCGGGTCTTGCACCGCGGCCCGCAGCTCTTCCTTGAACCGGGCCGGGGGCTCCAGGTCCGGGTTCCCCAGGGTGAAGTCGAAGACTTTATCCGGACCCAGCCTGGCCTTCAGTTCCGCCCCTTCTTCGAACATGCGGCGGATCCAGGAGGAGCCTTCCATGGCGGTTTTGAGGCGGGCAGCGATATACATAATGCGGATTTCCCGTTTTCGCTTTTCTGTTTAGGTAGCCACGGGCTTTCCCGTGAAAAACCAAATCCCCCTAAATCCCCCTTTTTCAAAGGGGGACTTTTACCACCCCGTTAATAAAGGGGGGTAGGGGGGATTTTCCATCCCCTGGAGGTGGCCGGTGTCGGCCATGAATGTTTAGCCTGCCCACTCACCATCATAGATACCACAAGGTTGGTATCACTAAGCGCATTATCTTACTAGAACGCCGCTGGCGCAAATTTTTCGAAATTCATGGCGCAGGTTTTTTGTAAGAGCCCGCGGCTCCCAGCTTCGTTTTTTATACTGAAAACCTAACACCAAAAACTATGCCTTTTCCTCCACCTGGTAGCCCGCGGCGCTGAGGGCCTGGACCACCGCGGCGCCGTGCTCCGGCCCCCGGGTCTCCAGGTTGATTTCCACCCGGGTATGGTCCAGGGGCAGTTCCCGGGCCAGGCGGTCGTGGAACAGGTGCAGGATATTGGCGCCCTTCTCCCCGATGAGGGCGGTGAGGCGGCCCAGGGAGCCGGGGCGGTCGCTCAGGGCCACCCGCAGGTTCAGGAGCCGGCCTTGGACCAGCAAGGCCCGGGGCACCACCCGTTCCAGCAGGGGAATGTCGATGTTGCCGCCGCTCACCAAGAGGACCACCTGCCGGCCCAGGTCCCGGCCCTTTAAGGGGCCGAGATAGGCGGCCGCGGCTACCGCCCCGGCCCCTTCGGCCAGCACCTTTTTGCCTTCCAGCAGGAAGAGCAGGGCCTGGACGATCTCGTTCTCTTCAACCAGGAGCAGCCCGCTCAGGTAATCCCGCAGGCACGGGAAGGGGTGGCTGCCGGTCAGGGGCACGTTGATGCCGTCGGCCAGGGTGGGGCGGGAGGGCACCGGCGTGGGGCCGCCCTCCTTGAGGGCCGCGGCCAGGGAAGGCACCTGGCAGGTTTGCACTCCGATTATCCTTGTTTCGGGTCGCCGCGCCTTCAGGGCCACCGAGACCCCCGCGGCCAGCCCCCCGCCCCCCACGGGCAGCACCACGGTGTCAACCCCGGGGAGGTCGTCCAGGATCTCCAGCCCCAACGTCCCTTGTCCGGCGATGACTTCGGGGTCGTCGTAAGGGTGGATAAAGACATAGCCCTGGGCCGCGAGTTCCCGGGCCCCCTCCACGGCCTGGGACAGGTCCAGGCCGTGGAGGATCACCTCGGCGCCGTAGCCCCGGCAGGCCTCCTGCTTGGAGATGGAGGCCCCCTGGGGCATGACGACCGCGGCGGGCAGGCCCAGGTGCGCCGCGGCGAAGGCCACCCCCTGGCCGTGGTTGCCCGCAGACGCGGCCACCACCCGGTCCCCTTCCCGCCGCTCCTGAAGCAGGGTGAGACGGTTGATGGCGCCCCGCACCTTGAAGGAACCGGTGTTCTGGAGGTTTTCCAGCTTGAGGAACACCTCCCGGCCGCTCCGCCGGCTCAGGGTGTGGGAATAGATCAGGGGGGTGCGGAGGACCACCCCCTGCTGGCGCCGGCGGGCCGCGTCGATGTCTGGCAAGGTGATGGCCACGGTTTCTTCCGGCCGCTCCTGGTTAAGCTTCGGGGGCGGGTCGCCCCGCCCCTGAGGCATGGGTCAATTCAAGTTCCAAGGGTCCTCGGGCTTCAGCGCCCGAACCGGATGGAGTCGATGATCCCCTGAAGAACCGCCCGGTGCTGATTGAATTGGCGGGGATCGGAACTGGCGATGAAGCTGTAGTAGTAGTTGTCCTGGTCGTAACACTGCCACTGGACGCGCTGAAAGCCGCCGGAACCCTTGGTGGAGGACTCGATGGTCTCCCAGCCGATGATCCCCTGGGGGCCGGCCTGGTCCCGGCGCTTCACCGAGATATACTTGCCGATGCCCTTCTCTTCCACGGCCTGCTTGTAGGAGGCGTCCACCGAGGCCTTCCGGGGGAAGCTCGGCACCATCTGGGTGAAATGGAAGGTAAAGCCGCAGGTGGTGCCGGGGATCATGAAGGTGACCCTTTCCCCGGTGGGGTCTTCCGCCCCTTCTTGCCGCCAGCCCGCGGGGATGGTGAAGGAAAAAGGCCGGGCCCGGTTCTTGAAGGTGGTGGTTGCGGCCAGACCTTTGCCGCCCACGGCCTCGCTGGCCACGTTGTTGGGCGCGTCCTGGGCCGGCCGGGCCGCCGGGGCCGCCGGGGCCGACTGCTGCTCCCCCCGCTTGGCGGCATCCACACCCTGCTGGATCAGGCCCCACTGGGCCAGGAGCTCGGGCGGGCAAATCAACAGGACGGAGAACACCAGGAATACCGAGGTGCCAAGGACCAAAACCGCTTTCCGCATGAACGTCTCCTTTGGATTTAGGTTGTGATGGCGATTTGCGCCCAAAAGGCTGTCTTGGTAGCCGCAGGCTTTACCGTGAAAAACCAAATCCCCCCCAAATCCCCCTTTTTCAAAGGGGGACTCTCCCTATCCCCCTTTAATAAAGGGGGGTAGGGGGGATTTTCATCTTCGGGGGTGAAACCCTATGGTGGCGCCGTCCCAGTTCGCCTGGCGGCGGCATTCCGGGCAGTAGAGCTCCACCAGGATCTCCGGCGGCACCAGGTTGTCCCGGAAGATGAGAAACGCCCCGCGGCGGCCGCACCGGCAATGGCGCCGCTGGTTCAGGCACATGGCCTCCCCTCCTTGGTCATTGCCGAATGCCGTTTTAATTACTACTTTTCGATAAGGATGACAATAATCTTAAAGTCTGGCGCCGGACGCCAACGTTGCCGGCGGCTTGGGGGCTTCGGGAGATGCAGGAATTTGCAGATTTACTGGAACGCCTGGGAGGCCGGTTCGCCGCGGCGTTGGACCTCGACCTCAAGGCCGGGCCGGAAGAGCGGCAGAAATGGTTCCTGGCGGCCATCCTCTACGGGGCCCGCATCTCCGGGACGCTGGCGGCCCGCACCTACCGGGTTTTTGCGGCCCGGGGCGTCTATGGCCCGGAGGCGGTCCTGGCCCAGGGCTGGGACCACCTGGTGGCGCTGCTGGACGAAGGGGGCTACACCCGCTACGACTACAAGACCGCCACCAAGCTCCTCCGGGTCATGGCCTCCCTCAAGGAACGCTATCAAGGCGATCTGGAGAGGCTGCACGCCGCAGCCGCGGCCGGCGATGACCTGGAAGCCCGCCTCCGAGACCTGGCCCCGGGCATCGGGGAGGGCACCGTGAACATCTTCCTGCGGGAGTTGCGGGGAATCTGGGCCAAGGCCACGCCCGCCTTGAGCCCTCTCGCCCTCCAGGCTGCGGAAAGCCTTGGTCTGCTGCCGCCGGGGCGAGGCGCCCGGGAGGCCCTGAAAGCCCTGGAGGCCGAGTGGCGGGCCCAACCGGTGCCGGGCTATGACTTCGCCGACCTGGAGGCAGCCCTGGTGCGCCGGGGGCTGGAGTTGCGCCGCCAATCCCTTAAAAATCATAGTTAAAGAACACG
>JBGPBR010000059.1:0-8659 GCA_041481325.1 Desulfobaccia bacterium | reverse complement strand
GGGTGGGGAGGGGGGTATTGGGGGGAGGGCCGGGACGGCTTACGAAAAACCCTGGCCCTCCCCCCAAAAATCCCTCATCTCTCCCCCTAAACCGTAGGGGCGGGTTTGAAACCCGCCCCTACAGCTTCATCCCGTCAGCACCATCCCGGCGTAGCCCACGAAGCTGTTGCCGGGCATGATGTCGTAGGAGGTATAGTAGTCGGTGAGGATGGCTTTGCCGGCCCCCAGTTTCAGGGCCGCGGCCACCGCGGCCGCCGCGCCCCCGGCGCTGCAGGCGCTCTGGTCGTCCAGGGCGGTCTTCAGCATGGCGGCCCCGTCCAGTTTCAGGGCCGCGTCGATGAAGCGTTTGTCGTTCTCCTCCTTCACCCACTTCACCGCCGCGGGGCCGATCCCCTTGGGGGCCCAGCCGTAGTTGGGGCCGTAGTGGGTGAGGTCGGTGGAGCCGAAGGCCAGCAGGCTCACTTTCAGTTCCCGGGCCACCGCCACCACCGCCGCCCCCAGCTCCAGGGCCTGGGGGGAATGGGGCGACCGCAGGGCCAGCAGTTTGGCCTGGGGGAAGTAGCGTTTCACGAAGGGGACCTGCACTTCGATGGTGTTGTCGCCGGGGTATTCTTCTTGGAGGGGAATTTTTCGTTTCAGGGGTTCGTAGAACTCCGTGGCCAGGGGCAGGTTTCCCAGGGGGGTGTCCCAGGCTTGGTCGGCCACCAAGAGGGGCGGCGAGTTGCCGCCCAGGTGCCCGCCGAAGACGCAGACCACCTGGGGTTGGGCCGCCAGAGAGGCCAGGTAGAAGACCCGGGCCGCGGCCTTGCCGGAAAAGCCCCAACCCGCGTGGGGCACGATGCCGCCCATGACTTTGGCGCCCGCCGGCAGCGCCTTGGTCCCTGCGGTAAATTTGTCCATCTCCGCCAGGCAGGCTCGCTCACTGGCGGGATACCAGCCGACGGGCAACATCCGTTCCCTGATCCGCATGGCCGCCTCCTTGGTTGAATTTACTGCGACCTCTTGAGCAGGAAATCCTCCAGCTGACCGTTGATCTCCAGCGCCACCGGGGTGTATTCGTGTTCCTTGGGCAGGGTCTGGTTGATTCTGACCCGGTAGGTGTCGCCGTGGAAGGTGACCAGGAAATCGGGGCGCTCCCCGGTTCCCGGCAGGAGTTGGACCTCGATTTCTTCGATGTGGTCGCCGATATTGATGAACAGCACCTGCTTGTCTTTGCGGCCCGAGCCCACCCCTTCCAGCCGGGCTCGCACCTCATCGCCTTTGTAGGCCAGGGTGAGGTCGGTGTTGGTAAACGTGGTGAGGATGGGGTAGGAGCTGGGGGGCGCGGGGGCGGGCGCGACGACTCCCTGGGGAGCGCGGGCCCGGTGGTGGAAGAAGGCCTCGGCTTCCTCCGGGAAGAGGCTGTAAGTCAGGACGTCCTCCTCCCGTTCCAGTCCCGGGAAGGTCCGGAGCTGGCCTTCCCGGGGCGCTTCTTCTTTAGGGGTTTCTTCGCCGGCCAGGGCGCGCCACTGCAACTCCAGTTTCACCGGCGAGTGGAGGCGCCCGTATTTGCCCCGGAGCAGTTCCAGCATGCTGGGGATGAGGTTCTCATACCGGGGCCCCGGCGCCAAGAGGTTGGCCACGGCCTGGAGGCCCACGATCTCCAGGATGCGACCCTTCAGGGCCGGGTGGCCCAGGTCCGCCCAGACCTGGGTGGCCTCCTTGAAGGCGGCCTGCTGCCGGTCCCGGGCGTCCCGGCGTTTCAGCTCCTCCCGGATGAACTCCTTCAGCGGGCCGGGCAGGTAGGCGGGGCCCAGGCGGTCGTCCAGCTTCCGGGGCGGCGGCTGCCGGTAAAGGTACTTTTCCTTAAGAAAATCCAGATATTCCGTCACCTCCCCCAGGACGTCCAGGTCGATGTGGGGGTCGTGATTGGAGCCGGCCAGGGAAAACATCAGGGATTCCACCGGCGGCGGGCCGTAGGACCAGGACAGGGCGCTCAGGGTGGTGTCCACCAGTTGCACCCCCTGGCGGATCCCCTCCTGGTAGGAGGTGATGGCCGCCTGGTGATTGTCGTGCAGGTGGAGCCGCAGGGGCTGGTGAAAATAACGGCGGTAGGCCGACACCAGGGTGGCCACCTGGGTGGGGTTCATCACCCCGAAGGAATCGTTGAGGCATAAAACGTCCACCCCCAGGTTGGCCAGCTCGTTCATCAGAGTGAGGTAGTCCTCATTGGTCACGTGGGGGCTCAGGCTATAGAGCACCGTGGCTTCCACCTGCTTGCGCAGTTCCTTGCCCGTAGTGATGGTCAGGGACATGTTGTCCACGTCGTTCAGGGTGTCATAAATGCGAAAGATGTCCACCCCCAGGTGGGTGGCCCGGACCATGAAGCGGCGCACCACTTCGTCGTCGTAAGGCTTAAACCCCGTCAGCATGCGGCCCCGGAGGATCATCTGGATGGGGGTGCGGGTCAAGGCCCGCCTGAGGCGCTTCAGGCGCTCCCAGGGATCCTCTTTCAACTCGGTGAGCGCCGCATAAAACGCGGTGCCGCCGCAGCAGTCGATGGAGTAAAAACCGGCCCGGTCCAGCATGGACCCGAGGCGCCCCAGGTCGTCCAGGTGCAGGTGCTTCAGGACAAAATCTTCCAGCCCGTCCCGTAGGGTGACGTCCGTGACTTTCACCGGAGTGATCATAGGCTCAACTCGACTTGCGGATGGGGTTCAGCTCGCAGAACAGGGCGGCCCCCACCACGTAAAAAATATCCCAGGACTCCCGCACGTCTTCGTAGGTCAGGGAGGGCAGTTTCTGCTCCAGGTAATCCGTGGTGAACCGCCCGCTGCGGAAGTCCTCGTCTTTCAGCACCTTGCGGTAAAAAGGGATGGTGGTCTTGATGCCCCGGATGATGTACTCTTCCAGGGCCCGGTCCATGCGGGCCAGGGCCTCCTCCCAGGTGTTGCCCCAGGCGCACAGCTTGGCCAGCAGGGGGTCGAAGTACGGCGGGACCTCGTAGCCCCCGAAGACGCAGCCGTCCAGGCGGATGCCGATGCCGCCGGGCGACTGGTACCGGGTGATCCGCCCCGGCGAGGGAAAGAAGTTGTTCCGGGGGTCCTCGGCGTTGATGCGGCACTCGATGGCGTAGCCCCGGAGGGTCACGTCCTCCTGCCTGATGGTCAGGGGTTCGCCGGCCGCCATCTTGATCTGCTCTTTGACCAGGTCGATGCCGGTGATGAGTTCCGTGATGGGGTGCTCCACCTGGATGCGGGTGTTCATCTCCAGGAAGTAATAATTCAGGTCCTTATCAACCAGGAACTCCATGGTGCCGGCGGTGTGGTAGTTCAGAAGGCGGGCCGCCTTGGTGGCCAGCTCGCCCATCTCGCGGCGTTTTTCCGGGGTCAGGACCAGGGACGGGGCGATCTCGATGATCTTCTGGTGGCGGCGCTGGATGGAGCAGTCCCGCTCGCCCAGGTGGATGACGTGGCCGTGGAGGTCGCCCAGCACCTGGATCTCGATATGCTTGGGCTGCTCGATGAGCTTTTCCAGGTACACCGCCTCATCCCCGAAGGAGCGCCGGGCCTCCCGGCGGGCCCCCTTGAGGCTGTTGAGGAGCTCGGGCAGATCGTTGACCCGGCGCATGCCCCGGCCGCCGCCGCCGCCCTTGGCCTTGAGGAGCATGGGAAAGCCGAGGCGCCCGGCCCACTCCCGGGCCTGGTCATCGTCTTCCAGCACCGGGGAGCCGGGAATGGTGGGCACCCCGGCCTCGGCCAGCAGCTTCCGGGCCAGGACCTTGTCCCCCATCTGGCGGATGGCCTCGGGTGAGGGCCCGATGAAGGTGAGCCCCGCGTCGGCGCAGGCCTGGGCGAATCCGGCGTTTTCCGCCCCGAAGCCGTAGCCGGGGTGGATGGCGTCGGCGCCCGCGGCCTTGGCCTTGTCGATGATCTGGGCGAAATCGAGATACCCGGCCAGCGGGCCGGGGGTCACCAGGACGGCCTGGTCGGCCTTGGTGATATGGATGGCGTTGGCGTCTTGCTCGGTGTAAATGGTGACCGTGGGGAGGCCCAATTCCATGCAGGCCCGGATGATGCGCACCGCGATCTCCCCCCGGTTGGCCACCATGACTTTCTTAAACCGCGCCATATCCTGAAGTCCTCTAAAATCCGCAATTTTCCTGCCTTATTAAATCCGAGGCCGCGGGGTTTGTCAAGTCGGGGGGACCTCGAGGCGTAGGCGCCGGATGGGGTTTTCTTCCCGGGGAGTCTGGAGGTTGGGCCTGGGCCCGGACAGCCGCGGACGGCTGTCCCACATATCCTCGGGAACTTTTCAGGACCGTCGCGCCTGAGCCTTGGGCTCAGCCATAATGGGTGGACCATAATGTGGGGCTGGCATGGCCCGCCAGGCAGGAGGCGGGTTGCGTACCCTGCACCTCCCACCGGCTGGAAGCCGGTGCCACTAATTATCAAGACTATTCAGGATCAAGGCCTCAACTCGTATCATCCGGTCCCCGGCCACTTTTTCCCTTGACAGGCAATGCCTGAATTACTAATTATATAATATTCTTATATAGATAATTCTTCCTGCCCTCATCAACAGAAAATCGCCATGGCCAGAGATCAAATCAACGCCTATACCCTGCTGCAGCGGCTCAGGAGGCAAAACCCGGTGGTCCACCACCTGACCAACTGGGTGACCATTTACGACTGCGCCAACGTGGTGAAGGTCCTGGGGGGCTCGCCGGTCATGGCCCACGCCCTGGAAGAGGTGGCGGAAATGACCGGGATCGCCTCGGCCCTGGTCCTCAATATCGGCACCCTGACCCCGGACCTGGTGGCGGCCATGAAAGTGGCGGCCCGAAGCGCCAACCACCGGGGCATCCCGGTGGTCCTGGACGTTTGCGGCGCCGGGGCCACCTCCCTGCGGGACCGGGCCTGCTTCGAGTTGCTGGACGAGGCCCGCATCGACATCATCAAGGGCAATGCCTCGGAAGTGGCGAGGATCAACGGCGAGGAGGTGCGGACCCGGGGGGTGGACGCCTCCCGGGTGGCAAAGGACCTGGCGGCGGTGGCCCGGGAACTGGCCGGGAAGCGCGGCTGCACCGTGGTGGTGACCGGCAAAGAGGACCTGGTGGCGGCCGGCCGGCGCCTTTACCTGGTCAAGAACGGCCACCCCCTGATGGCCCAGGTGGTGGGCACCGGCTGCATGGCCGCCTCGGTCATCGGGGCCTTTGCCGCGGTGGAGCCCGACCTGGGTTACGCCGCGGCCGCGGGTCTGGCCTGTTTCGGAGTGGCCGCGGAAGTCGCAGCCCAAGAAGCCGCGGGGCCAGGCTCCTTCAAAGAAAGGCTTTTCGATTGCCTGTACCGTCTGGATCAGCAGACCGTCGACCGGCTGCAGCGGGTGGAGGTATGCGAGGATTCTACTTCATTACCGACCCGGGCCTGAGCCGGGCCGGCAATCTGAGTGACGTGAGAGAGGCCGTGGCTGCGGGCGTCAGGGTGGTGCAATACCGGGACAAGCACGCCCCGGAGGACCGGGCCCGGGAGGAGGCCGCTAAACTGCGGGAGTTATGCCGGGGCTCGCTCTTCCTGGTGAACGACCGGGTGAGTCTCGCCCTGGAGGTGGAGGCGGACGGGGTGCACCTGGGGCAGGAGGACCCACCCTACGCTATGGCCAGGAAATTGTTGGGGAAAAACCGGGTAATCGGCCTCACGGTGCACAACCTCCGGGAGGCCCTGGAAGCGGTGGAGTTGGGGGCAGACTACCTGGGGGTGTCGCCCATCTTCCCCACCCGGACCAAGATTGACGCGGGGGCGCCTGGGGGGCTGCGCCTCCTCAGGGAGATCAGGAGCCGGGTCGCGGTTCCTCTAATCGCCATCGGCGGCATCACCCTGGAGAACGCCCGGGAGGTTATCCGGGCCGGGGCCGACGGTCTGTGCGCCATCTCCGCGGTGGTCACCAGTCCCGACGTCCGGGGGAAAATCGCCAAATTTCAGGAGTTGTTTAGAGAAGAATCCCACCGCCGGGCTCCTCATCCGGCCCGGGGCCAACCAGGGGAGGTCTAGGATGAAGCTCACTACCAGGAGCCGCTACGGCACCCGGCTGATGCTGGACATGGCCCAGAATTACCGCGAAGGGCCCCTGCATCTGGCCAGCATCGCCAACCGCCAGGGAATTTCGGTGAAATACCTGGAGCAGATCATCATTCCGCTAAAAAAGGCCAAGTACGTCAAAAGCGTCCGGGGCCCCAAGGGGGGCCACTTCCTGGCCAGGCCGCCGGAGGAGATCACGGTGGGGGAAATCGTCGCTTTGCTGGAAGACGGCATGAACCTGGTGGAGTGCTCCGAGCGCCCGGACAGATGCAGCCGGTCGGAAAACTGCATCACCCGCCACATCTGGCGGGAGGCGGCCCAGGCCATGTTTGCCAAACTCAATTCCATCACCCTGGCGGACCTGGTGAAAATCGGCGCCGCCGCAGCCGGCGGCGCCAGATGAAATCATGAGAGCTCATGTAGGTTAACCGAAAACCGAAAACCAAAAACCGAAAACGGTATTTAAACCCATGGGCAACGGCAAAAACGAGCCAATCGGCGCCGTCCTGGTGGCGGGCGGCGGCATCGCCGGCATCCAGGCCTCCCTGGACCTGGCCAATGCCGGGTTTTTCGTCTACCTGGTGGAAAAGGAGCCGGCCATCGGCGGGGTCATGCCCCAGTTGGACAAGACCTTTCCCACCAACGACTGCTCCATGTGCATCATCTCCCCCAAGCTGGTGGACTGCGCCAACCACCGGAACATCGAGATCCTGGCCCCGGCGGAAATGCTGGGTCTGACCGGGACGGCGGGCCGCTTCACCGCCCGGTTGAGGAAGCACGCCCGCTACATCGACCCCGAGAAATGCACCGCCTGCGGCCTCTGCGCCCAGAAGTGCCCCAGGAAGGTGCGGGACGACTTCAATGTGGGGTTGGGCTGGCGCAAAGCCGCCTTCGTGCGCTATCCCCAGGCCGTGCCCCTGAAATACGCCATCGACAAGATCCACTGTATCTATTTCGACAAGTGCACCTGTCGGGCCTGCGAAAAGTTGTGCCCCGCCGGGGCGGTGGACCTGGAGGAAACGGACCGGGACCTGGAAGTGGAGGTGGGCGCGGTCATCCTGGCCCCGGGGTTCAAACCCTACGACGCCACCGGCAAGCCGGAATACGGCTACGAGCGTTACCCCAACGTGGTGACCTCGCTGGAGTTCGAGCGGCTGCTGTCCGCCACCGGGCCGTGCGGCGGGCACGTCCGGCGCCCCAGCGACCAGGCCGACCCCAAGCGCCTCGCCTGGATTCAGTGTGTCGGCTCCCGGGACCCCGCCATCGGCCGGGAATACTGCTCCTATATCTGCTGCATGCAGGCCACCAAGCAGGCCATTATCGCCCGGGAGCACGACCCCGGGGTGGCGGCCACGGTGTTTTTTCTCGACCTGCGGGCCCAGGGCAAGGGCTTTGACCGCTACTACGAGCGGGCCCGGGAGGTGCACGGCGTCCGCTATCTCCGGTCCATGGTCTCCCGGGTCACCCGGGACCCGGCCACTGAAAACCTGGAAATCACCTTCGTGGACGAAGAAAACCGGGTCCAAACCGAGGAGTTCGACCTGGTGGTCTTATCCGTGGGCCTGGTGCCGCATCCCGCCGCCGCCGACCTGGTTGCGGCCTGTGGCATCGCCACCAACCGCTGGGGCTTCGCCCAGAGCCCGCCTTTCGAGCTGGTGGCCACGGACCAGCCCGGCATCTTCGCCTGCGGCGCTTTTCAAGCCCCCAAGGACATCCCCGAAACCGTGAGCCAGGCCTCCGCCGCGGCCGCCGCGGCCTTCAAACTGCTCAAAGACGTCCGGGGCAGCAAGATCACCGCCGCCGATTACCCCCCGGAACGGGACGTCACCCTGGAGCCGCCCCGCATCGGGGTCTTCGTCTGCCATTGCGGCCACAACATTGCCTCCGTGGTGGACGTGGAGGCCCTGGCGGCCTACGCCCGGACCATGCCACAGGTGGTCTACGCCGACCACTTCACCTTCACCTGCGCCACCGACTCCCTGGAAAACATGCGCCGGATCATCGAGGCCGAGAAGTTAAACCGGGTGGTGGTGGCCGCCTGCAGCCCCCGCACCCATGAGGGGCTCTTCCGGGAGAATCTCAAGCAAGCGGGCCTGAACAAATATCTCTTCCGCATGGTGAATATCCGAGACCAGGATGCCTGGGTGCACCATCAGGAGCCGGCCAAGGCCACGGCCAAGGCCAAGGATTTGTTGAAGATGGGGGTGTCCCGGGCCGGGTTCCTTGAGCCCCTGGAGGAGGTGCCCTTCAGGGTGACCCGCCAGGCCCTGGTGGTGGGCGGGGGTCTCGCCGGCATGACCGCGGCCCTGGCCTTGGCCGACGCGGGCTTTCCCACTTACCTGGTGGAAAAGGAGGACCAACTGGGGGGCATGGCCCGGAGGCTCCACTACACCCTGGAAGGCCATCGGGTGCAGCCCTATCTCGCCAACCTGCTGCACGAAATGGAGCACCACCCGGGCCTCCGGGTCCTGACCGGCAGCCAAGTGCTGGATTTCTCCGGCCACGCCGGCCGTTTCCGGAGCACCGTGGACGGCCCCGGCGGCCGGCAGGTGATTGAATACGGCGCCGCGGTCATCGCCACCGGGGGGGCGGAATACCGGCCC
>JBGPBR010000058.1:0-8688 GCA_041481325.1 Desulfobaccia bacterium | reverse complement strand
GGCCCCCATCGGGCCGCAACTTTAAACATGCGGGCGGAATCGGACCTGGAGGGCCCCGGGGGGCTGATCCCGGTCCGGCAGGTGGCCTGGACCGCCCAGGGAGCGGCGACCGGAAACGGGGTCCTCAGCAGAGATGCGGCCCAGCAAGTAAGCCGCTGGACCAGCAGCGGCATTCATCAAACCCGGCTCCAGTTTGTCCTGAAAAAGGACGGTTATTTCTCTCCGGGCGATTACCAGACTTTCGTCAATTTCACCCTTTCCTGTCCTTAATTCAGGACAACTGTCCTCATTTGAAGATAACGGGGCGCTCCCGGCGGTGTACCAGCAGGACCAGGTTTTTTACCTGTTCTCCGGGTTTCAGGGACACTTTTAAGGGCAGGGGGGGCGCGGTGACCATGGCCCGCTCCGGCAGGGTTTCAGGGGCAAGGCTGAGTTCATACGACTTGGGCAGGATGCCGTCAAAAGAGAAATAGCCTTCCCGGTCGGTGTAGGTGTTCAAATCCCCGGGGGTTAGCAGCACCAGCACATCCGGGAGCCCCTGGGCATCGGCTGCAGGCCGGCCGGCGCCCTTGGGATCTGCCAGCACCCGCCCCTTGATGCCGGCCCCCATGACGAAGGGGAAATCCACCCGGGCGGCGGCCCGGCGCTTGACCTCCACCGCCACCGTCTCCGAGCCTTCAAAGGTATAGGCCGCCGGAATGCGGCGCGCCTCCAGGGCAAGCACGTGTTTGCCCGCGGCCACCGCCGGAAACTTATAATAGCCGCGCTGGTCGGTGGCCACTTCGCTGCCGTCCTCCAACCTGACCTTGATGCCTTCCACCCCCTGTTCCCCCGAATCCATGGCTTGATTCAGGTTGACGTCGTTGAAGACCCAGCCTTCGATGGTTCCCGACCCCAGCCATTCCTGCCCCGATTTGAGTCCGGCCACGTCTCCTTTTTTGCCCCAGGACAGGGTCTTGACCAGACGCACCATGATCGTGTTGGTGGAAAAATTGTTGATATAGTCCCCGACGCCGCTGGCGCCTTTCTCCAGGCGGCCGAAGGCCTGCAACGAGAAGCCGCGGGGCAGGCTCCAGTTGAGGCTGAATTGCCCGCCGTAACGCCGGCTTTCGGTCCGGTAGCTCAACTCCCCGGCAAGAAACAGGTTTTGCCATACCGTATAATCGGCGCCGATCTTTAAATAAGGACCGACAAATCCCGACCCGGCGCTCACCGGACTGAAACGGTCGTACTCCACTTCCAGATACCAGGAAAATTTTTGGTGGTAGGCGCGCACCCCCACCAAGGGGGCGTCCTTGCGGTAACTATTCAACGGGGTGATTTCGTCGTTGTATTGAAAGTGTTCGTAACGGGTGTAAAACTCCAGGAATTTATAGCGCTTGCTGAGCTCCCCATAGACCCCACGGGACTGACCGCGCACCTGGACGGGAAAATCGCTGCGGGTGGCCAGCACGCTTTCATAATAGCGGGCGTAAAAAGAAGGCCAGGGGCTCCGGTAAAACCTCAGGCCCAGGGACCGGTATTCCGTTTCGTTAAGGCTGCGCCCGGGCAGGAAAGTCGCCAGATTATTCTTGGCCGAATCAAAGCTGCCGGACATGGATAGAAATGGCCAGGGCCGGACGTCTCCGGCCAGGTAATAGCCGCGCACCGCCAGATCGGGCTGGTATATCTGGTTGATGAGATGGAAGTGGGGGCCGATATCCCGGTAGTTGGCCTCCAACTGCAGCTTTTCCCCCTTCCAGAGGCCGCCCGCCCGATAGGCCACGTCTTCCTGGCGCTCGGAGGCGGGGTCCTCGGAGAAGCTCTGCATGAATTCGCCCGCCAGGTAAAGCTGCGACCAGACCCGGATTTGGCTGGCCAGCCGGCACACCACGTTCTGGCGAGTCACCAGCACCCCGGTATAATCCTTTTCATTGCTGGTCAGAAACAAGCCGCTCTCCAGGTTCCAGCGGTCCCAGGGCTGCAGCCGCAGCAAAAAGCCGTAGAGTCCCTCTCCCAGTCCCCGAAAGGTCTCACCCATGAGGCCCCGGGACAGGGTGACCTCGCCCCCCAGGGTCAGCAGTTGGAAAGTGGGATGAGCATATTGCAGGCTGAATCCCCGAAAATATTGGTCGGGATAGAAGAAGTTGGTGAACCGCACCGGCAAGAGGGAGATTTGGAAAGACTGGTCGCCGGCCGAGGCCTCCAGGAGGCCGCGGCCCCAACGGTACTCCTTAAAACTCAGGCGGCCATAGGCCTGCTGCCATCCCGTGGGCTCAGCAAACCCTCCCGGCGGCTCCCGCAGGTAGGAATAGGCGAGTTTCCCTTCCAGCACCCCGTAATTGGTCAGGGTCTGGCGAAAATCGGCAAAACCGTAGTATTCTTTAAGGTTGAACTGCTGTCCGAAAGTTCGAAATCGCACCGCATAGAACGACGACCCCAGATGTCCTTCCCCATGGTCCAAAGCCAGGGCGGGATTCAGGAAGGCAGCTAAAGAAAAGACTGCCAGGAGATTCCAAAGGCCGCGAGATCGAAACCGCCGGAGTAGTCGTGATTTTAACTCATCCAAGGCCGGGCCAGTTATCGTGTCGAAAACATCTTGAATTAGCTTCAGGCTTAACTTCGGACCAAACCGCCACCCTGTTTCGTTCATCCCCCTTTTACTAGGAAATTTGTTTTATGTATAGACTTTAGAAAATAGCACAGGGAAATAATCAGCAGGGGCCGCGATTGCGCTGGCCTAATGATAGATAATTGAAAGGAATTTTAGCGGGTTACCGTGAAAGTCTTTTTGCGGCCCAAAAAGGCACTACGGCCGACGTCAAGGACCGCCTCGGCCAGGTAATCTCCCGGCGGCAGCGTCAGGTCCTTGGCAAACTCCAGGTCCCTGCTCCCCCCGGGCAGTACCGGAATATCCGGCACCTCAATCTGGGAGACTTCCTGTCCCTGGGAGTTTTTCAGGATAATCCGGCTTTTCTTGAGCCGGTAGAAAGCCGACCCCGAATTGGTCAGGGCCAGGTTGAAGGTTAGCTTCCCTTTAGCCGGATGAACCTGGAAGTCTTTAAAGTCAGCCTTGATTTCCGGTTTACCCACGGTTTGATAGACCACCACTCCTATCCGTCCATGGACCCCCATCATTCTGCCGGCGGGCTTGCCCTCCATGGCCGGCATACCCTCAAAAACTATGGCAGTCCAGCAGGTGCCGGGCTTGGCGCCGGGCGGCACCGTCAGGGTATAGCGGACCTCCCGGGTACCGGGGTCCAGGCGGAAATCCGTGGGATTCACCTGAATCCAGGGGGAGCAGGAATGGGGATTCTTGCCGGCCCGGGAATAGGTGACGTTGCCTTTGGAGTCCAGCTGCCAGTCCTCGATATAGACCTTGACCCGCTCGGGCTTCTTGCCTTCGTTTTTGACCTGAATGACGTTGGTCTCGCTGCTCCCTGGTTCTATCTGGTGCTCCGCCCGGATGGGGCTGACCACCAGGTCCACCTGGGCCGCGGCCGGCCCGGCCCAGAAACCGACCACCGGCAGCAGCGCCGCGAGGGAGAACCAAAACAGAGATTTCATTTTCATGGCGAACTCAGAGTAAAAAGTAATCGCTGGGAATAGTTGCCCTCGGCGAATTCCCAACGATTTTTCAGAGTAAAGCGCAGCAACCCCACCTTGGACCCCTGGCCCCGGGCCACCAGTTGCGGCTGGCCCATGCTCAGGACGCCGTTGACGAAGACCCCGGAGGGGCCGCCCTGCCAGCTGACCTGCTGGCTGGGTATCTGGGCGCCTTCGCCGGATTGCAGCGGCCCCAGGGCCGTCACCATCAACCGCCAGGGACGTTGTCCCGGAGCCACCACCTGGACGGTCACCGGCGCCGCCACCGCCACCGGCATGTTCCCCGTGATCCTGGGGAAATTGACGGTGGGAGGGGTGACGATGAGCTGCACCCCGGGCAGTTGAGCCGCCGCCCGGGGAGCCAGACCCATCACCACCAGCAGCATGATATATATGGTGGTCTTTAAACGCAACAGATTTGTCTCCGGTCTCCCCCGGTCAGGGCGCCGTCAGCGTATAGGTGGCGGTGGCCGTATAGTTGCCGATGGCGTAATCCCAGCTGTTTACCAGGGTGTAGGTAAACGAGCCGCTGCGGCTGCCGGAGCCGGTCCAGGAGCCCGCAGACTGGGCCGTGGTTTTGTTCATGGTGCCGCCCACGTAACCGGCCCCCGTTGCGGTCCAGCTGACATTGCCGATGGGAATGGTGCTGCCTCCCGATACCAGGTCACCACCCGTGACCACCGTGAGAGTCGGGGTGCTGGCTCCCCCGGTGCGCACCGAAGAGGTCACCGTCACCGGGCCCGCGCTCACCGTGGGGCTGGTGTCCGGGTCCGAATCCGGGAACAGGATGCTGGCGGCGCCCAGGGTCAGTTTGGCCCGGGCCGCCGGGTTGAAATTGATGGTAAGGTTTTTGCTGTCCGTGGCGGCCCAGGCGGCCCCTGCGGCCAGCAGGCTCAAGACAAGAAAAGCCGATATTACTCTAACGATATTCACATAATCCCCCAAGTTGTTTGATGGGTCAAAGGGTAAAATTCCGCAATCCAGCTTCAATCCCTTGAGTGAACTGATAAATTGTCCCTATCTGTCCTTCTCACCTCCTCGCGGGACACTTCCTTGTGCCACTAGATTTGATCTCACCTTATGTTTTCTCCCTTGCGGGAGGTGCAGCCCATATTTTCAGCCTCAAGGCGCCGTTAGGGTAAACGTGGCCCTTTGGGTATAGTTGCCGGTGGCATAGGACCAGCTGTTGTTCAGGAAAAAAGAGAGGGTCCCGGTGCGGGTGCCCGGGCCGAGCCACTGTCCGACTAACTGGGACGAGCTTCTGCTCATGGTGCCGGCCCGGAAGCCGCTGCCGCTGGCCGTCCAGGTGACGCTACTGATGGCGATGGTGTTGCTGCCGGACACCAAATCTCCTTGAGCCAGGGCCCTCAGGTTAACCACCTGCAAGAGCCCGGTCTGGGCGCTGGCCGTTATCTGCACCGGGTTCTCGTTGGCCGGGATGGAAGGAACCGTGCTGGGGTCGGCGTCCGAAAAATTAATTACCGTGGGACTGAGAGTGAGCTGGGCCGAAGAGGCCAGCGGGGCGTTGACATTGACCGGGACATTCACGGTTTGGGCTCTACAGGGGGTCCCCGCCGCCGCCAGGATCACCGCCAGAAAAACCACCGCCATGCTCCTGGCCCCCCCGGGGCCGGTCCGCCAAAATCTCGTCGCTGCCCGTTTGCCTCTCGGAGAATTTATGAATTTCACCTGGTAATCCTCGGGGGGCCCGACCGATGGCAGGGCCTGACCTTTGGTCCTCTTGATCCCGTCTGCCACCCCTCACCCCCGGATCTCTTGAAGAATTTCCTTCTGGAACCGGACTTCATGAGTCCTTTCCCGAAGAATCTGCCTCAGATTGGATGAAAGGAAAATCAGGGATTGCCTGAAATGGTCCGGCGATTTACCCTAAATGCAGGTCCGGTAAGCCCGGAAGGCGGAAGGGACGGATGGCGACAACAGTTTGATTAGATTAACTTTTCTCGCTAGTTTCGTCCGGTTTCAGGTCCGGATGAATCTTGCCAAAGTTTGGTAGGACCGACCCGGGCTTGCGCCCTCGAACCGGGCGGACCCATGGCTCCGCCCCTGGGAAAGGCGCCGGAAATTATTAGTGAAACTTCTGGGACGAGGACCGCAGGGGGCGCAGGGGAGAGCAGGATGAGTCGGGCCGGCTCAGGTGACCACGCATAATCAAGGCCGCCGCCCCACCCTTGGGAAAGGCTGATTGATAAGGGTTTTCCTGGTAGTCCCAACGGGAATCGAACCCGTGTCTCCGCCGTGAGAGGGCGGTGTCCTAGGCCGCTAGACGATGGGACCGCAGCAAATTTTATATCCGAACGGCTGAATGGTGTCAATAGGGGCCGCCCGGTTCCCGAGGCTAAAAACCACTCCCTGGGGTCAATCCGGGCCGCCTACCGCCCCCCGCCCTTGGGCCAGCCAGGCCTCGGCCCGGGCCAGGTCTTCCGGAGTGTTCAGGTTGAAGAAACTGCGGCCCTCGGGGTCCAGGCCGGCCACTTCCGCCTCGGAGAGCACCTGGGGGCGGCAGACTTCCAGGAACCGGGTGGGGCGACGGTCGCTCTTTAAAAACTCGGTCAACCGCGGCAGGAGGCGCACGGCGTACAGCCCGGGGAAAGGCTCCAGCCCGCCGGACGAGCGGCACACCACCGCGGCCCTGGAGGTCGTTGCGGCCAGGGCCGCCAATTGGTGCAACACCGCGGGAGCCGCAAAGGGATTGTCCACCGCCGCGGCCAGGACCCACGGGGTGCGGGCGTAGAACATGGCGGTGATGAGCCCACCCGCAGGCCCCTGGTGCGGCCACAGGTCGGTGACCAGCGGCAAGCCCAGACCCAGGTGCGCCAGGGGGTGATTGGTGATGAGCCAGCAATCCGAGGTCACCGGGGCCAGGGCCGCGGCCACCCGCAGGGCCAAGGCCCGGCCCGCCAACTTCAGGGAGGCCTTGTCCTGCCCCAGACGCCGGCTGCCGCCCCCCGCCAGGATCGCTCCGGTGATTTGGCCGGCGCCGGAGTCCCGGCCTCGGAGCCGGGTCCCCTGCCCCAGGCCCCCCGGCATCTGCTCAGCTGCCCCCATGATTCCGCCTAACCCCGCTCCCGTGCCAGCGGCACCGGCCCCGGCCGCAGCCTGCGGCTGCCAAAGTCGGCTGGTTGCCGGCAACTCGATTAGCCCAAAGGTTGGCCCGGGGCAAACAAACCTCGCCCATCTGGGCGCCCCCAGACAAAACCCTCCAACCGCGTCTCAAAGGAATTTTTTCCGAAGGGTGAAGCCAGGCAGTTCAAGCTTCCGATGGGAACTTTTCCAGGATTTTTTCTTTCTTGACGTTCCGGTTGAGATAGATGGCGCACCGGGTGCACGGGCCGTTGCACAGGGTGTCCCGATACTCCCGCACTTCGTAGCAGGGCCGCCATGGGAGCTGAAAAGCCGGACACTCTTCTTTGTTGTTGCAGTCAAAGATATTCCAGCAGGGCGCCAGAACCATGAGATTGCGCAGACAAGCCAGGGTGAAGCCCCGATTATGGATCAGACTGTTAACCTGATTGATCTGGGACACATCAAAGGGAGAATAAAGACGGTTGTT
Organism: Desulfobaccia bacterium; assembly: GCA_041481325.1. GTDB lineage: Bacteria > Desulfobacterota > Desulfobaccia > Desulfobaccales > 0-14-0-80-60-11 > DASWLF01. Next base: position 1,532 of record JBGPBR010000058.1, on the reverse strand, counting down.
GGTGTTCTTTTCCCTTAACGGCTTGATGAAACCTTCTTTTTCGTACTCCCGAATACGTTTTTGGGAAAGGTTCACCAACCGGGAGACCTCGTTGATCAAAAAGAGGTCCCCGCCATCCCCTCCTCGGCTGCGCTTGTTCTTCCCCCGGGGCATAAGTAATTATATAAGAAAAATAGTTTAAACGAATTTTACATAAAACGACTCCACATACAAGAAAAAATAATTGGCTTAAATAATTTATTTTAAAGCAGCCTTGAACTCCCCGGAATTTTTCCGGAACCAAGATATTTTCTCGCCCGATTTTTCGCAGCTGTTGCCAAGAGCACCCCACCTGTGGCGGGCCGGATGGGGTGAACCACGGTCCATCTTTTGGCCCAAGCGCCGCTCGGGAAGATGTGGGCCCCCGCCCTCGGGGGTCCCACTACCTTACCCCGAGAACCCTGGCCACCTCATCCCGGATCCGCTCCACCGGCAGGGCCCCGGCGAACCGCCCCTGACCGTTGATGTACACCAGGGGCGTGGGGTAGGCCAGAGAGGCCAGGAGCGAGGTCTGGGGAAGGTTCGGCCCCCGGGGGTCTTTGAGCACATTGATATATTCCACGTTAACCCGGCCGGGAAAGGCTCTTTCCAGGGTCATGGCCAGGGCCCGGGTCTGGAGCTCCATGCCGGCCGCATCCAGGGGGTTCGACCCCGGTCCGTGGTCATGATGGTTGCAACCGCAGCCGCAGCCGCCGGCCCCCGCCGTGGGGGCGTCGTAAATGACCACTTCCACCGCTTCCGATAAAGACATATGCCGATTCCTTGGCGCTGGTTTACAACCATTTAAACTGGATTAATTGTCGCGCCGCCGCACCGCCGGACCAACACTTTTTCCATCGGCCCCCGCGCCCCCCGGGCAGTAACCGGAATCACCGCCTCCTCGGCGGTCCCACCCCATTTAGGCGCAGGCGAGGGCGCCTTTTTCTTTTGGCCTTAAATGCCTCCCCAGGGTAAACTGGCGGCCAGAGACCATCGGGAAATGACCCCCTGTGCCCCATGACCCAGCTCTCCCGTAACCCGGGCGCCTGGCGGCTGCTCATCTGCCTCCTGTTGGCGGGGGCGGTATTGGCGCCCTACCTCCAGGTCAAGGACCACGACTTCACCACCTTCGACGACGACCTGTACGTCACGAACAATCCCATGGTGCGCCCCGGACTGACCTGGGAGGGGGTCAAGTGGGCCTTTACCTCCATGCACTCCTCCAACTGGCATCCCCTGACCTGGCTGTCTCACATGCTGGATTGCCGGCTTTTCGGATTACGGCCCCGAGGCCATCATCTCACTAATGTCGCCTTCCATCTGGCCAACACGGCCCTGCTGTTCCTATTCTGGGCCCGGGTGACTCAGGCCCTCTGGCCCAGCGCCCTGGTGGCGGCCCTTTTCGCCCTGCACCCGCTGCACGTGGAATCCGTGGCCTGGGTGTCGGAAAGAAAAGACGTGCTGAGCACCTTCTTCTGGCTGGCCGCCATGTGGGCCTACGCCTGGTACGCGGG
>JBGPBR010000057.1:0-8746 GCA_041481325.1 Desulfobaccia bacterium | reverse complement strand
GCCTATTTTGAAAACGGCCCCAAGGACCGGTTGCGGCACTGGCTGGAGATGGAAGCCGACCGCATGCGGGGCCTCAACCTGGATGAAAAGGCCTTCGAGACCGAAAAAAAGGTGGTCCTGGAAGAGCGGCGGCTGCGCACCGAAGACGACCCCGCCAGCTTTATGCAGGAAGCCACTCTGGCCGCGGCCTTCGAGGCGCACCCCTACCAGTGGCCGGTCATCGGCTGGCTCCATGACATCGAAAGCATTACCCTGGAGGATTTCCGCACCTATTACCAGCGCTACTACCTGCCCAACAATTGCACCGTGGTGGTGGTGGGCGATTTCGAGCCCGGGGCGGCGCTCAAGGACATCGAGGAGACCTTCGGCCAGCTCCCCCCGGGACCGGAGCCGCCCAAGGTCACGGCCAAGGAGCCCAATCATTACGGCGAGCGCCGGGTCTGGGTGCACCGGGAGGCCCAATTTCCCGCCATCCTGATCACCTATAACGTCCCCAACTGGGAAGACCCCGACGCCTATCCCCTGGAGCTGCTCTCCCGCGTCCTCTCCCAGGGGCGCTCCTCCCGCCTCTATCAGAACCTGGTGTACAAACAGAAGCTGGCCCTGGCCGCGGGGGCGGACTACGACTTCGACACCACCGACCCCTTTTTGTTCATGCTGTACGGCCAGCCCATGCCGGGCAAGACGGTGGCGCAGCTGGAGGCCGCCCTGGAGGCGGAAGTCAAAAAACTGCAAAAGGACTTGGTGAGCGCCGAGGAGTTGGCCAAGGCCAAGAACCAGGTGGCCGCCACCTTTTACATGGCCATGGATTCCCTCTTCTACCGGGGCATGGTGTTGGGGCGCACCGAAACCGTGGCCCGCTGGACCTTGCTGAAGGAATTTATCCCCAAGATGCAACAGGTTACCCGGGAGGACGTCCGCCGGGTGGCCCGGAAATACCTGGTGGCCGACAGCCGCACCGCGGGCATCCTGGTGCCGGTTAAAACCGGCAAACCCAGGGGGGGCCGGTTGCAACCGATTGGAGAAATCAGATAGGCGGGCGCAAGCCAATTACTATGAAGACAAAACCGGTACGATTTTTAGCCTGGGCCCTCATGGTCCTGCTGCTCTGGGGCGGCGCCGGCCCGGCCCTGGGTGAGACACCCCCCGGGAAGGCGCTGGGAGTGCGGGAAAAACTGCCCAACGACCTGGTCTGGCTTTTCTCCCCCCAGTCGGAACTGCCCCTGGTAACCATCCAACTGCTAATCAAGGCCGGGACCCTGGTGGAGCCCCGGGGCAAGGAGGGCCTGGCCAATCTCGCGGCTTCCCTGCTGCTGAGCGGCACCAAGACCCGGAGCGCCACCCAGATCGCCGGGATGCTCGACTTCATGGGGGCGAAACTCTCGGCCGCGGGCGGCGAGGATTTCGCCGCCATAAGCCTCCTGGTCCTCAAAAAAGACCTGCCCCAGGCCCTGGAGCTGCTCCAGGACGTGTTGCTCAACCCCCAATTTGCGCCGGAGGAGATGAAACGGAAGGTCGCCCAATACCAGGCCGCCCTGGAGTCGGAGAAGGACGAGCCCATGGTGGTGGCCTCCCGAGCCTTCGCCAGCAAACTTTTCGGCCCCTTCCCTTACGGCCATCCGGTCCTGGGCACCCCCGGGGGCCTGGCGGCCGTTACCCGCCATGACCTGGTGGAATTTCACCGGCGTTTCTACCGGCCGAACAACGCGGTGTTGAGCCTGGTGGGGGACCTGACCCGGGACGAGGCCCGGCAGTGGGTGACCAAAACCTTCGGCGCCTGGGCGGCGGCGCCCATCCCGCGCCCGGAGCTTCCTGCCATTCCGCCCCTTAAAGAACGGGAGACGGTGGTAATCGACAAAGATATCAGCCAGGCCAACCTCATCCTGGGAAATTTGGGAATCACCCGCCATAACCCGGATTTTTACGCCTTCCAGGTGATGAACTACATCCTGGGGGGCGGCGGCTTCGCCTCCCGCCTCCTGGACGACATCCGGGTGAACCGGGGGCTGGCTTACAGCGTCAGCAGCTCTTTTTCCCCGGGTTTGGAGCCCGGGGCTTTCACCGTCAGCCTGGAAACCAAAAATGCCAGCGCCGGGGAGGCCGTCACCCAGGTGGTGGAACAGATCCGCCTCATTATGACCAAGCCGGTGACGGAGCAGGAGCTCAGCGACGCCAAATCCTATTTAATCGGCAGCTTTCCCCGGAAGATGGACTCCATGTCCAAACGGGCCTGGCTCCTGGGATACGTCGAGGTCTACGGCCTGGGCCTGGATTATCCCTGGCGGTATCCCGAGCTGATCCAGCACCTGACCCCGGCGGACATCCAGCAAGTGGCGCAAAAATATTTACCCCCGGAAAAATACCTCCTGGTGGTGGTGGGAAAAAAATCTGCAATGCCGTCTCTGCCCGGAGAAGCCTCCGGCCAGAAAAAAGAGGAGAAGAAGAATGACGAAAAGAAGTCCGCTAATTAGCCTGATGTTAGCCGGGGTCTTCCTGGCCCTGGGGATGCTTGCCTGGTCCCCGGCGCTGGCTCAAATCCCCATCAATTCGGACACCTTTGCGGAGCTTGCCAAGAGAACCGCGGGCGCCGTGGTTAACATCAGCACTGAAAAGGTAGTCAAGAACGAAATGAAAGAATTTTTCGGAGGTCAGGGGCGCCAGGCTCCCCAGATGCCCCAGATGCCTTTTGGGCCGGAGGGCCCTTTCCGGGATTTCTTCGAAAAGTTTTTCGGCGAAATGCCCAAGAGCTTCAAGACCCGGAGTCTCGGCTCCGGCTTCATCATCGACGCTAAGGGGTATGTGGTTACCAACAACCACGTGGTGGAAGGGGCGGACAAGATCAAGGTCATCCTGGTGGGCGGCAAGGAGTACAAGGCCACCGTCAAAGGGCGGGACCCCAAGACCGACCTGGCCCTGATCCAAATCGTCGACCCTCCTGCCGACCTCACCGTCCTCAAACTGGGGGATTCGGACGCCATTCGCCAGGGAGACTGGGTGGTGGCCTTGGGGAATCCCTTCGGGCTGAGCCACACCTTGACCCAAGGCATCATCAGCGCCAAGGGGCGGGTCATCGGCGCCGGGCCTTATGACAACTTCCTGCAGACCGACGCTTCCATCAACCCCGGCAACAGCGGCGGGCCGCTCCTGAACCTCCAGGGCGAAGTGGTGGGCATCAACACCGCCATCCTGGCCACCGGCCAGGGCATCGGCTTTGCCACCCCCAGCAACATCGCCAAATCGATCATCCCCCAGTTGCTCGAGAAAGGCAAAGTGGTCCGGGGCATGATCGGGGTCCAGGTCCAGAACGTCACTCCGGAATTGGCCAAGTCCTTCGGCATGGCCGAGCCCAAGGGGGCCCTGGTGGCGGAAGTCAATCCCGGTTCCCCTGCCGACAAGGCCGGCATCCACCGGGGTGACATTATCATTGAGTTCAACGGCCACCTCATTCACGAAATGAACGAGCTGCCCCGCCTGGTGGCCGAGACCGGCCCCGGCACCAAAGCCGCCTTGAAAGTCTTGCGGGACGGCAAGGAGAAGACCTTAACCGCCACCATCACGGAGATGACCGAAGAGGAGAAGCAAGCCCAGGCAGGTCCCAGCGAAGGGGGCGCGGAAGAAAGCCCCCTGGGCCTGATGGTGCAGAACCTGACCCCGGAACTGGCCAAACGATTCCGTCTCCGGGACACCAAAGGCGTGGTGGTGGTGCAGGTGGCGCCGGGCAGCCCCTCGGCCGATGCCGGGCTGCGCCCCGGTGACCTGTTGCTGGAAGTCAACGGCGAGGTGGTGACCTCCCCTAAGGAGTACCTGGAGGCCGTCAAGAAACTGAAGAAAGGTGCGTATTCCCGTTTCTTGATCAAGCGCCAGGCCCGGACGCTGTACCTGACGGTGGAGATTCCCTGATTCCCGGCCGGCCCGGGGGCCGGCGGACGCTGACCGCGCCCGGCCCCCGGCTTTTTTTCCCGTTCCCAAGCTCCTGTTCCGAAAAGTTCAAAGATTAAGGTTCAAAGTTAATGTGCGCATCGCTCACCATAATAAAAGCCTACAACTTTTCATGACTGATGGGTGAGCCATGGGCTCACCCGTAAATCATGAAAAGATGGTAGGGCGGGCGTACCCGCCCGCCCCCTTTGATAGCCGCAGGCTTTGCCGTGAAAAACCAAATCTCCCTAAATCCCCCTTTTTCAAAGGGGGACTTTTTAAACCCCCCTTTAATAAGGGGGGGGTAGGGGGGGGTCATCTTCGGGGGTGAAACCCTTGGGGTCCATGAACCTTTAACCTGCATGGCACCGGGAGGCGCCGGGGTCCATTTTTGAGCGCGACCCGGTATCCGGCCCCGGGCAACGGCGGTTGAGGTTTTGGTGCCATAGCAAAGGGCCGGCGGCTTTGGCAGCCTCCGGCCCTTGGCAATTTTTCCCGGTACCGGGGACGCCGGTCAATCCTTCTTGATAACCACCAGGGTCTGGTTATTGACCAGCGGATAGATCTCCTCCAGATCTTTGTTAAGCAAGGAGACGCAGCCCTTGGTCCAATTTTCGCCGTTGAGGTTTTTCAGCGGCTCCTCGGTCCCGTGGATGCCCACCTGGCCGCCGATATCGGCGTCCAGGGGCAGGCGCCCCGCCTGCTTGGCCCGGGAGAATTTCAGCCAGTTCTGATTGTTGGGATAATCCAGCCAGATGAACCAGTCCCACTTGGGGTGGGGATACTTGGCCCGCACCCGATAAACCCCTTCCGGGGTGCAAGCATCACCCTGGCACAATTTGTCGTTGTAAGGGTCATTCCCTAACACTACCGGGTAAATCTTTAAAGGCGTTAGACCTTGATAAAGGGTAAGCTTACGTTGGAGTTTATGGACCACGATGACCGTGGGTTTGTTGCACTTGCCGTTAAAACCGTTCTTGCTTAACAGTTGGTCGATGTACCGCTGCTCGGCGGTCAAGTTGGACGGTCGAGGTTCATACACCGGCAGCGACGTGTCCAGAGCGGCGCCGGCTTCGGGCTTCCCCGGGCCCGAAGCGCACCCCGCTGCGGCTGCCGCCAACAGCAAAACGGGTAAGAGGTATCGTAAGTTACGCATATCCTCCACATCCTCCCCCATTTAAATAATATGACGTAACGGGACCTACTATAGCAAAGTTGACCGGCCTTGGCAATAATGTTTTTTATGACGTAAAATATTTCGAAAAATCATTTTCATCTTACGTAATGATGCACCTCATTATTGACGGTTACAACCTGATCCGCCAGTCGCCGGATTTGCAGCGGTTGGAGGCCCGGGAATTGGAAGCGGGACGGGAGGCGCTCCTGGAGCGGCTGGCGCCTTACCACCGACGCTCCCGGCATCAAATCACCGTGGTCTTCGACGGCTGGCAGGGCGGCCACCGAGTGGAGTCCAGGGACCGGCGCCAGGGAATCCTGGTTATTTACTCCCGCCTGGGGGAGCGGGCCGACGAAGTGATTAAGCGGCTCCTGTCCCGGGACCGGGAGCGGGCCGTGGTCGTCTCGTCCGACCGGGAGTTGCAGGACTGCGCCCGCCAGGTGGGAGCGACCTGGATCAACGCGGCCCGGTTTGCCGCCTTGCACCTGCTCCCCGGGAAGCCCCCAGCACCCGAGGAAACAGACGAACCCGGTCCCAAGAACGGCCTCAAGAAAGGGCCGGCCCGCCGCCTCCCTAAGGCCCAACGCCGGCGCCAACAACGGTTGAAGAAGCTGTGAGGGCGCTCCTCCGAAAAGAAAGCCGGGGAGGGCGTGACGCCTTCCCCGGCTCTCGTTTTCGGCTCTCTCAGGCCGGAGACCGCTTCAAAGCCGGCTTGCACTTGGGGTTGGTTACTTCTTTTCCTGCTTGGAGGGTTCGACCACCACGGGCTTCTTGTCGTCTTTGCCTTTCTTGGCCTCTTTCTTGGCTTCCTTTTTGAGTTCCTTCTTGGTCTTGCCCTTGTCTACCGTCTTCATCTCGCTTTTGGCGCCGGGCTTGGCGGTTTCGGTCACCGCAGGCTTTTCAGTCTTGGCCGCTTCCTTGGGGGCCACGGTGGCGGGAGTGGCCGGCGCTTCGGTCTTGACCGCGGGTTTTTCCGAGGTTTGGGCGGTCTGAGCCAGGGCGCCGCCCGCCAGACCCAGGGCAAAAACTACTGCGGTTATGGTGGTGACAACTTTTTTCATTAATTTAGTTCTCCTGCTTGGGATTTTTATCGCCAATGGCGACTTGCTAGATAATATATGCATAACGCTTGCCAATTTGGCACCGGCGATTATTGTTATATAACATGTGGACTTTCTTACAAAAAACAAGCTGGCTTGCCAGTCCTTTCCCTTTTTCCCGGAGTCCTGGGAACCGGTTGGTCCAAATTTGAGAGAAATTATTCTCAATCTGATTTTTCCTTGTCAAATTGATAAAATTAATCCCCGGCGGCGGCGGTTTTGGAAACGGCAGGCTCGTTCGGAAAAGGAACTCCCAGGGAAATTAGGGGCGCCGGGGTTGGATAAAAAAATTCCGTGCAGATAATTTTTTAAACTCGGGAGGGAGGTTTCAGGCCGGATGGCTTGCAAAAGCATGGTGGCGCCGGCGTCTCGCCGCTGCAGCGCCGCCCGGGGCGGCGGTTCACATTGTTAGGCTTGGGGGCGATCCCAGCGAAATTTGCCCATCCGGTCACCTGGCCCGCCCCGCCAGGTAAGCCTCCAGCCTCTGGAGGGCCTCCGCCAGGTTCTCCATGGAACTGGCGTAAGAAAAGCGCAGGAACCCTTCACCCCCCGGCCCGAAATCGATGCCCGGGGTCACCCCCACCTTGACCTTTTCCAGGATATCGAAGGCCAGGGCGTAGGAGTCCTGGGACAGGTGGCGAGCGTTGACAAAGGCGTAGAAGGCCCCGGTGGGCTTGACCGGCAGGCGGAACCCCAATTTTTCCAGGCCCGCCAGCAGGAAGCGGCGGCGGACGTCGTAGGCGGCCCGCATCGCCTCGATCTCCGGGCCCGCCTGGGTCAGGGCCGCAATCCCGGCCATCTGCACGAAGGGGTTGGCGGAAATAAAAAAATTCTGCATCAGTTTTTGCAGGGGCCGGACGAAGTCCTCCGGCGCGATGAGGTAGCCCAGGCGCCAGCCCGTCATGGCGTAGAGCTTGGAGAAGCCGTTGATTACAAAGGCCCGGTCGGTGAACTCCAGGATGCTGTGCTCCCGGCCTTCGTAAACCAGGCCATGGTAAATCTCGTCCGAGATGATGTAAGGCCCCAGCTCGGCCACGCGGGCCATGCGGTCGGCGCTCAAAAGGGTGCCGGTGGGATTGGCCGGCGAATTGATGATCATGGCCTTAGTGCGGGGCCTGAGATACGGGCCCAGCTCCTCGGGGCGCAGCTGGAAACCGTCGTCCTCCGACACCGGCACGTAGCGGGGCACCGCGTCCACCAGGCGCACGAAATTGGGGTAGCAGGCGTAGTGGGGGTCGGTGAGCAGCACCTCGTCCCCCGGGTCCAGCAGCCCCGCAAAGATCAGGACCATGGCGGGCGAGGTGCCCGAGGTGACGATGAACTGCTCGGGCTTGACCCAAACGTTATACTTCTCCAGGTAATGCTGGCTCAAGGCCTCCCGGAGCTCGATGAGCCCCTGGGAGTGGGTGTACTGAGTGTGGCCCGCGGCCATGGCCCGGTAGGCCGCGTCCTTTACCACCTGGGGGGTGGGGTGGTCCGGTTCGCCGATCTCCAGGTGGATGACGGACTCCCCCTGGCGCTCCAGCTCCTTGGCCCGCTCCAGGATGTCCATCACCAGGAAGGGGGTGATCTCGTTGGCCCGGCGGGAAGGGCCGGGAGTGAAACCGTCCTTGGGCTCCATAACTTTGCAACATAACAGGAGGATGACCGGAAGGCAAGGCTGATAGCGGTCAGCTTTCAGCTTTTCGTTTTTCGTTTGGCTGAGTTATCCAAAGATAGATGATAATGAATTCGTATCTTGCTTAATCCCGGTCCCCAAGCAGGAGCTTGGGAACGACAAATGAAATCCTGACCCCTAACCTCTGGCCCCAAACCCCTCCCTACAACTATTCTCTTGACAAGTATTCATTTGTATAGTATTTTCGGCTCATGAAACCGCTAACAGACAGACAGCAACTGGTGTTGGCCTTTGTGGAGGAGTTCTGTGCCCGCCAGGGCTATCCCCCCACGGTGCGGGAAGTGGCGGCCCACTTCCGTATCCAGCCCCGGGGCGCGGCGGACCACCTGGAGGCCCTGAAGCGCAAGGGGTATCTGCACCGGGAGCCGGGCCTGTCCCGGGGGCTCACCCTGATGCACACCCTGGGGCCGGTGGTGGAAGTGCCGATCCTGGGGCGCATCGCCGCGGGCCAACCCCTCCTGGCCGCGCAAAACGTGGAGGATACCCTGCCGCTGCCCCGCTCCTGGGTCCGCGGGGAGGAGTCCTTCCTCCTCAAGGTCACGGGCGAGAGCATGGCCCCCATCATTCTCCCCGGCGACCTGGTGCTGGTGCGGGTGCAGCAAAGGGTGGCCCGGGGGGAGATCGCGGTGGCGCTCATCGACGAGGAGGCCACCCTGAAGCGGGTCTACGAGGAGGCCGGCGGCCTGGTCCTCAAGGGCGACAACCCGTCTTTCTCCCCCCTGCGCTTTGCCCCGGAGGAGGCCGCCGAGGTGCAGATCCTGGGCAAGGTGGTGGGCGTCTACCGCAACCTGGAGGGCCGGAGGCAGTGATGCGAGATTATGCCTTTGAGGGGAGGGCCGGGGGACTGGTAGCCACAGGCGTCTCGCCTGTGGT
>JBGPBR010000056.1:0-8834 GCA_041481325.1 Desulfobaccia bacterium | reverse complement strand
CCTCCCCTCAAAAAAAACTTGGGAGTACGTATGGCGGAGATGGCGCGGCTGCACGTCTTGATCGGAGGCCGGGTCCAGGGGGTCTTTTTCCGGGCCGCCACCCGGGACGAGGCCCGCAAGTGGGGTCTCAAGGGTTGGGTGCGGAATCTGCCGGACGGCCGGGTGGAGGCCATGTTCGAGGGTGACAAAAGGGCCCTGGACCTCATGCTGGCCTGGTGCCGGAAGGGGCCGCCCTACGCCTACGTCGACCACGTGGAAATCGACTGGCAGCCCTACCGGGGGGACCAGGGCGATTTCAGGGTGGCATATTAACCGGCCGGTTGGGAGGGTCGGGGGAGACATATCTCCGCGACTCAGGCTATAATGAGGCGCATAAGGAGAAGGGGATGCGAGAGAAGCCGTTGACCAAGGCGGCCTTGGTCTTTCTGGGTCTGATGCTGGGGGCGGCGCCGGGCTTCGCCCAAGAAGATCTGCCCCAACTCGTGGCCAGAATTCAGCCCGCGGTGGTGACGGTCATCATTTATGACCGAACCGGGCGGGTGATCGGAAACGGCAGCGGCTTTTTCGTTAACCCCCAAGGGCACCTGGTAACCAATTACCACGTCTTGTCCCTGGGGGGCCTGGCGGAAATCAAGACCCATGACGGGCTCCGCTATCCCATTACCGCGGTCCTGGCTGAAGACCGGAAAGCGGATCTCGTCAAGGTGAGCGCGGACCTGCCGCCGGGTGCGGTCCCGGCTTATTTGCCCCTTAGCGTCGCGCCGCCGCAGGTGGGGGAGCGGGTGCTGGTGATCGGCAGTCCCATGGGCCTGGACCAGACCGTTGCCGACGGCATGGTTTCAGGGATTCGGATCTTGAGTGGGATAGGAGAAATGCTCCAAATATCCGCCCCTATTTCTTCGGGTTCCAGCGGCGGCCCGGTGGTGAATGTCAAAGGGGAGGTCCTGGGGGTGGCCAGGGGATTTTTGGCCAAGGGCCAGAACCTGAACTTTGCCATCCCGGTGAGGCTGGTCCTGGCCATGCGGGAGGGAGCCCCAAGACCCCTGCCGGCCCGGGAAAGGGGCCAGGGGGGGCCTGGAATGGGGCTCCCGCCTCGCTCCCCGGGGCTCCCCCCCCGGCCAACTATAAATCTACCCCCAAGGTCTCCGGCGCCCTAGCCGGGAAATACTATGGTTGACCTGCCCCCCAAACCCCCAACCCCAACCCCTTAAAGGGGGCTGGGAGGGGAGGTTGAGGGGAGGGCGGGGGAGCCACTGCTCCCCCGGCCCTCCCCTCAAGTTATCTCAGATTTTCTGCTCCGGGAAATAATTGGCTGGAGGATAAGCAAATGGCGGAAAATCAGGCAGCGGCCACCACGGAGGTCAGCTACAGTCCCTGCGGCCGGGCTTTTTTCGTCTACTACGTGGCCATGGCCATCTGTTTTCTGGGCCCCCGGATCAACCCGGACGTGGGGCTGCCGGTTTGGCTGGGCACGGTTCTGGGGCTGATCCTGGTGGCGGCGGTGGTTTATATGAAGTGGGGCCAGGAATACCGCCTCACCCCCCAGGGGGTGGTGAAAATTATCCGCTGGCCCACTCCCCGGCGCCTGGAGATCTCCTGGGCCAACCTGGGAGAGATCCGGGTGCTCCGGGGCCTGACCCAATCCCTGCTGCGGGTGGGGAACCTGGTGATTAAGGATACCTCCGGGGGGCCTGACCTGTTCTGGTTCGGGTTGTCCCACCCCAAGGAAATCCAGGAAGAAATAGGGCGGAGAAGGCCGTGACCGCCTTGACCGCAGCCGCGGGGTTGGCGGGGGCCGCTCCGGTTCCCGGAGAGCCTGAGACCGCCGGGCCCATCCCCTGGGAAGACCCAGGCGTCCCCAGGCTGCGGGCCCTGCTCCTCACCCTCCTGGAGCTCCTGGGGCGCCCCCGGGCCTTTTTCCGGAGGCCGGCGGGGAATGGTTGGCAGGAGGCCCTGGCCTTCGGCCTCAGCGTGGGAACCGCGGGCCTGCTGGCCATGCTCTTCTGGGGGGGGCTGCTGTACGTCGGGGTGCAGCGGGGGGCGGCCGGATACTGGCCGGTCCCTGAGGTCTATGCCCTGGGCCCCGGGTTGATGCTGTTCCTGATGGTGGTTTCTCCGGCCGTCAGTCTTTTCAACCTGGCCTTCAGCGCGGTCTGCCTCTGGGGGGCCGCGGCTTTGTCCGGCGCTCCCCGGGATTTCAACCGGGCCTGGCGGATTTACTGCTACGCCCAGGGGGGCCTGGCGGCGGGGGTTATTCCCCTGCTGGGGGCGCCCCTGGCCGGACTTTGGGTCCTGTTTCTGGTGTACACCGGGGTGCAGACGGTCTACGGGATTTCAGGATGGCGCAGCCTGGGGGTCCTGTTCCTCTTCCTGTTCCTGCCAGCCTTCCTGTTGCTGCTAGTGGTTGGCACGCTGCTGGCCTTCCTGGCTTTCCTGGGGTTTCTGCTGTTCCTGGGCTGAGGCCAGGGCCGCGGCGGCCGCGGCTTCCCGCCTCTTTCTGCGGATCCTCAGGGCGTGGCCGGTCCAGCCCACCAGGAGGCCCAGGGCCAGGCAGATGTAAGCCAGGGCAAAGGTGGGCACTTGCCCCAGGACGAATTTGAAGAGCTTGATATCAGGGGGAGGTTGGCTGTTTTCCACGGCGAAATCCACCAGGACCGCCGCCAGGATGATCAGGAGCACCACTTTGATCTTGGACATAGCTCTTTTTCCCGGTCTCAGTCTTTCAGGTACCGCTTTACCATCGACTTGAGGTCCTCAAGGTCCGAAGATTTCACCAGGTACTCATCGGAGGCCCAGGTGGCGAAATCCTGCTTGTACTCGCCGTAAGCGGTGGAGAGCACCACCGGCAGGTCCGGGCGTTTTTCCTTGATCTGTCGCAAGGCCTCGATGCCGTCCATCTCCGGCATCTTGATATCCAGGATGACCAGGTCCAATGGAACCTTGTCCACGACCTCCAGGGCTTCCCGGCCGTTGGCGGCGAGGTAGACGTCGTAGCCTTCCTCTTTGAGTTCTTCACTGTAAAGGAGGCGAATGCTCACTTCGTCGTCCGCCACCAGGATCTTCTTCATGGCCGTCCTCCTTTAGGACCTTTGAGGGCGCTGGCGGGAACCGCGTCGTGGCCCGCGTCTTTCACCAGGCAATACTTGGCCACCGGTAAGGTTGCGATGAAGGTCACGCCTTTGCCCATCTCGTTGGTGACTTCGATCTGGCCGTAATGGCGGGAGACGATGCGCTGGGCGATGGCCAGGCCCAGGCCGGTACCGTAGTCTTTGGTGGAGAAAAAGGGGTTGAAGATGTTGTGCAACACCTCCAGGGGGATGCCCCCGCCGGTGTCGCTGATCGCGGCCGCCTCGTAGAGGCCGTCGGGCTTTTCCACTGCGTAGGTGCGGATGGTGAGGGTGCCGCCGTCGGGCATGGCCTGGGCGGCGTTCTGGAACAGGTTGTAAAAGACCTGCTTCATCTGGCGGTCGTCGCAGTGGAGCCGGGGGAGCGCCGCGAATTCCTTCACCACCTTGATCTTGTTGGCGTCCAGGTCCCGCTGCACCAGGATCAGGGTGTCTTCGATGAGCTTCGCCATCTCATGATCGCCGTAGTAGGACAGGTTTTCCCCGGTGAAGTCCAGGATTTCCCGGAGGAGTTTTTCCAGCCGGGTGACTTCTTCCTGGATGACCTCCACGTAGCCCCGGAGCGGGGAGCTAAACTCCACCAGCTTGGCGATGCGGCGGGCGAACCCGCCGATGGACACCAGGGGGTTGCGGATCTCGTGGGCCATGCCGGAGGCCAGGCTGGAGAGGGCCGCCAGCCGGTCGGATTCCAACATCCGCTCCCGGATGAGCAGCAGCTCCCGGTTGTTGGCTTCGATGGTGGAATAGAGGTGGGCGTTTTCCAGGACCAGGGCCGCCTGGGTGGCCAGCATCTGCAGGACGTGCAAGGGCTCGGTCTCCAGGGGGCGCCCCGAGGCCTGGTTGTCCACCACGGTGACCCAGGTGGCCCGGTCTTTCACCAGCAGGGGCACCACGAAGAATTCCGGGGGGGTGAACTTGTCTTTCAGGGCCGCGGGCCAGACCGGGTCCGGCAAGGCCTGGGTATGATGATACGAGGTCTTTCGTTGCACCGCCAGGGCCAGGGGCCCCTGGTCGGCCCTTAGAGGGATCTCCCAGCCGTTTATCGGCAGCTCCTCGGGGGGCGCCAGGAGCAGGGCCTTGGAATTGGGCAGGTCGGCGGGTTTAGCCGGCCGCCGGGCCCCCTTGGCCCCCTTGAGGGTCTGGGTCGTCTCGTCCACCTTCAGGATCACCGCCCGGTCAAACCCCAGGCCCCGCTCCAGGGTGAGGCCCTGGAGGAGGATTTCCAGGAGGCGGTCCTCCTGGACGGTGGTGAGCAGGGCCTGGGAGATCTCTTGCAGGGCGGTGAGATTCTTCACCATGCGCTCGTTCTTCTCAGCCAGGTCCTCCACCTTCTGATAGGTGAGAGCGTTTTCGATGGCATTGACGATGACGCCGGCCATGGTGTAGAGCAGTTGGCGGTTTTCCGGGTCAAAGGGGAGGAAGTCGCCGCTGGGGGCAAATTTGTCGTAGACCCCCAGGGTGCCGTGCAACTGGCCCTTAAAGGTCAGGGGCACCGCCAGGCAGTAGTGCATCCGGCCCTTGGCGTCGGCGGAGCGGCCCTCGAAGTGAGGCGGCTCCCCGGCCCCGGTGGGCCCTTGCATTTTGGGCAAGGCGGGACATTCGGGGGGTATCTGGCCGTAGCGGGAAGAGACCAGGGGCTCGCCGGTGGCCGCGTCCGTGATGTGCAGGGCCGCGCCCCGGGCGGTGATTACCTTGGCGGTGGTGCTGACGATGCGCTCCAGGAGCACTTCCAGCTCCATGGTGGAGCTCAGGGCTTTGCCCACTTCGAAGAGGACGGAGAGCTCGGCGATGCGTTTCTTGGCCTCTTCCTGGACGATGGCCTGGCGCAGGGTGCCCGCCAGCATCAGGCAGGCCAGCTCCACGCTTTGGCGCTCCGCGGGGGTAAAGGGGCGGTCGCCCCGGTCCACCAGGATCAGGACGCCGTACAGATAGTTGTCGTCGGCCACCGGAAAGGCGGCCAAAGTGTGATAGGCGGGATGCAGTTTCTCCAGGGGGGCGTTGGCTGCCAGGACCCCGGGCTGGTGGCGGTGCACCACCTTCGCCTTGCGGCTCTCGGCGGTTTCGCCCACCAGGCCCCGGCCCATGGGAAACTCCACCTGCAGGTGGGGCGGCACCGGGCCGGCGCTGCTGAGGTTCAAGGCCAGGGTTTCCTTGGCCTTGTCCAGCCCGAAGTAAAGGGCCAGGTCCACCTTCAGGTTGCGCCCCAGCAGGTGGACCATGTTGTTGAGGCGTTCCCCAAAGCTGACGGTGGAGGTGAGGACCTCCACCATCTGGGTCAAGAAGGCGGCGCGCTCGGAAACCATGGAAGTTTATCCCCCCAACACGCGCTGGCGCTTTTCCACGGCGAGGCGGTAGAGTTCTAGATATTTGGGACCCGCAGTATTGACCCAGGAAAAATCCAGGGCCATGTTTTGCCGCATCAGGGCTTCCCAGGCCGGGCGCTCCTCATAGGCGGCCAGGGCCCGCTGCACCGCGCCCAGGAGTTCCGCCGGGGTGTAGCCGGAGAACTTGAAGCCGCTGCCTTGCCCGGTTTCCGGGTTAAACTCCTGGATGGTCTCATCCAGGCCCCCGGTGGCCCGCACCACCGGGATGGTGCCGTACTTCAGGCAATAGAGCTGGTCAAGGCCGCAGGGCTCATAGCGGGAGGGCATCAGGAAGATGTCGGCGCCCGCGATGATCTGGTGGGCCAGCTCTTCGGTGAAGCCGATAACCAGGCCCATCTTTTTGGGATAGCGGTTGCCGATCTCTTGCAGCAGGTAGTGGTGACGCTCCTCCCCGGTGCCCTGGATCACGAACCCCACCTCCAGGCGCATCAGGTCGTCCAGGATGTTCTCCACCAGGTCGATGCCCTTGCGTTCGAAGAACCGGGTGGTCATGCCGATGAGAGGCCTCTTGGGGGACAGCTTCAGGCCGAAACGGTGGAGTAGGGCCACCTTGCAGGCCTGTTTTCCCTCCAGATGGTCCTGGTCATATTGGGCCGCCAGGAGGGAGTCGCGCTGCGGGTTCCAGCGGTAATAATCGACCCCGTCCACGATGCCGTAGAGCTCCTGGGCCCGCTCCTGGAAAAGGCCTTCCAGGGCGAAGCCGAACTCCGGGGTGAGGATCTCTTCCCGGTACCTGGTGCTCACGGTGCTGAGGAGGTCGGCGAAGACCAGACCGCCCTTCATGAAGTTGATCTTGCCGTAGAACTCCAGGGCCTTGGGGGACAGCAAGTCCCAGCCCAGCCCGGTGAGGGGCAGGTCAAAAGAGGAAAAGAGCCCCTGGTAGCCCACGTTGTGCACCGTGTAGAGCATGGGCAGCTTCTTGAGCTTCTCCCGGTCCTGGTAAAGGGTCCGCAGATAGACGGGCACCAGGCCCGTCTGCCATTCGTGGGCGTGACAGACGTCCCAGTCCTGTTCCAGGGCCTCCATCATCTCCACCACCGCCCGGCTGAAAAAGATGAAACGCTCGGAGTTGTCCTCGAAGTCGCCGTAGGAGGTGCCGTAGAGGCCTTCCCGGTTGAACAGGGCATCCTGGCCGATAAAGTAAAAGTTGAGATTGGGGTCGATCTCGGCGTGATGGATCTCCGCCGGCAAGGTCTTCCAGGACAGCGGGATGGAGAGGGTCTTGCCGGTGAAGGTGAAGGGACGCCCCGATTCCCGGACCTGGCGGTACAGCGGCAGGACCACATCCACCCGGTGGCCCAGTTTTACCAGGGCCCAGGCCAGGGCGTAAATCACTTCCGCCAGGCCGCCGGTGCGGGCAAAGGGGTTGGCTTCAGGAGTGACTATCAGGATTCGCATTTCACCCCCCGAGCGTTACAACTGGATCTCCCGAAGATATTGGGCCGCATCTTCCGGAGGGGTAGGATTGATATAAAAGCCCGAGCCCCATTCAAATCCGGCGATCAAGGTGAGCTTGGGCACGATCTCGAAATGCCAGTGATAATAAGCCAGTTCCGGCTCCCGGATGGGGGCGCTGTGCAGCATAAAATTATAGGGGACCTTGCCCAGGGCCTTTTCCAGGCGCTTCAAGGTCTCGGAAAAGAGCTCGGCCAGCAGTCGGTAGGATTCTTCCTTCAGGTCCACGTAAGAGGAATAGTGGGTCTTGGGCATTATCCAGATCTCAAAGGGCGAGCGGGGGGCGAAGGGGCAGATGGCCAGGAACTCCTCGTTTTCCAGGACCACCCGCACCCGCTGCTGCAGCTCCTGGCGGATCATGTCGCAAAAGACGCAACGCTCCTTGTAGTTGAAGTAAAACTTGCCGCCGCTCAATTCCTCCATCACCAGCTCCGGCACGATGGGCAGTCCGATGAGCTGGCTGTGGCTGTGCTCCAGGGAGGCCCCCGCGGCCCGGCCCTGGTTTTTGAAGATCAGGACGTACTTGAACCTCGGGTCCTCGCTCAGGGTGACGATGCGGTCCCGGTACGCCCTGAGCACCCGGACGAAGCCGTCCACCGGGATGTCGGCCAGGGTGGCCTGGTGGTCGGGGCTTTCAATGATGACTTCATGGGCCCCGATGCCGTTCATCTTGTCGTACATGCCCTCGCCCTGGCGGTCCAGTTGCCCTTCATTGGCCAGGGCCGGGAACTTGTTGTTCACCACCCGGAGCTGCCAGCCCGGGGTATTGGGCCCGGTGCCCGCATCCCGGTAGGCCAGGACTTCCGGGGGGGTGGTGTGCTCGTTGCCCGGGTCGAAGGGACAAAACCCTCCTTTGGTCACTTCCGGTTCCACCAAGAAGTCGTGGGGGCGCTTGCCCCGCTCCGTGGAAATGATCACCCAACGTCCGATGATGGGGTCTTTGCGTAACTCGGGCATCTATTCTCCTGAGGGCGGCCAAGGCCACGGCATCTCAAGGCTGGGAAGACAGAACTAACTGAATCAGTATACTTTCCCAAGGATTTTTTGCAAGGCATTCGGCAGACATGGCCTGTTCTCAGGGGAAAAAGGGGGAAAGGCCTTCAGGGTCGGGACCAGGCGTTGGCGACCCTGGCCCGCGTTCTTTGATAAGCTGCCCTCCACCGTTTTTATGGCCGCAGGGGCGGGTTTAAAACCCGCCCCTACAGGAATGATGTACCTAGTTAATAAGCATCTTACTTCGTCTTTTCAACTCTTTTAGCCTCTTCCCCGGTCGGTCCCCTGTCTTCGGCCCCAAACTCACTTCCGGAACAGGTACAAAACCAGGGTCAAAATGACGCTGATGATAATGCTGGTGGCCAGAGGGAAGTAGAAGGTGAAATTCTCCCGCTTGATAACGATATCCCCGGGCAGCCGCCCCAGCCAGGGGACCTTGGGAAGCAGCAGCAGAGCCAGTCCTATGACCAACATGATGACACCGAGGATTATGAGCAAACGGGCGAGTTCGGACATGTTCATTTTTTGATTATTATTTTTTATCTTGTAGTGATATGAAGTTACAATATTCTTTGATATCAGATAATTGAAGGAAAATTGGTTCTAAATTATTAACAGCAACAGGAGGAGTCCATAACACCCGGTATTCCTGTTGATAACAATATCTAAAATGCTTAAACAAATAAAGATTATCTATTTCCTTTAAATCTTTGATTTTATGATTTAATGGATCGATATATTCAATCGGCCCGCCATTTACTTTCCAATTATGATATTTATCCGAAAATGCTTTCAGTAATTTTCTAAAAAACAATTTAGGTTCAGTAATAATAAGACATGAATCGGCCTTAAAATCAGCAAATAGGCGAAAGTTAAT
>JBGPBR010000055.1:0-8839 GCA_041481325.1 Desulfobaccia bacterium | reverse complement strand
TACACCACCGCCGCCCAGGTGGAAGAGGCCGCGGCGCGGTTGCTGCAACAGGCGCAAGCGTTGTTGGGGAGGAAGTAACTTTTAGGGGAGGGGGCTAAGGGCTTTTTCGTAAGTGCCCTTACCCCCTCCCCTAAAACCCCTCCCCCAATCCCTTATAAGTTTAACTAAGCCGGGAAGATTCCCGGCTTAATTTTCACAACCGGCAACGGTTTGGGAGAGGTAGCATGGTTTCCCTTGTTGTTTCGTAAAAGAGATTGTCTGTTGTCGCCAGATTTCGGCAGCCACAGGCTTTAGGTATTCGGTGGGCAGTGCCCACCCTACATACTAGTCTTTCGCAAATTCGCGGTCTTGGCTGAAAGCTGATGGGTGAGGCTAGCTCTTGAGAATCAATTCGGCGATGAGGATATTGGCGAGCTTGCGGGAGTCGATTTCGTAGCTCCCCCGCTCCAGGGCCTCTCTAATGGCAGCCACCTTCTCCGGTCTGACCTCCGGGGCCTGCCCCACGATCTGGCGGATTTCCTCCAGCAACCTTTTCTCCAGCGTATTCAGGGTCTGGCCCCGGCCCGGGGCGGCCCGGCGACGCCCTCTGCCCTTTTTTACTCCGGTAACCCGATTACCCTTTTTTTCCATAATTGCTGCTGAAACTGTGCAGTTCTTTCCATGGAAAAGCAAGTGCGAGCTTGGGGTGGAGACCAGGGAATCCTGCCGGCCGCCAACGGCCGCGCCGCTCATCGGCGGCCCGGTTCGGCCCCGGCCACACCCGGCTTTGGCATGCCCCGCTGTTGTTCTTATCGGCTGCGGCGGGTCCAGCTTGAAAAAAACCGTCTCCCTCAACCCCCGCCCGCCCACCAGATGTAGAGGAACTGGGGGCCGGCCATCTCCAGATCCAGGTCGGGCAGCAGGGAATAGATGTTGGGCTTGTAGCCGCCGGGGCGGTGGTATCGCACCAACCGGGCCTCCGGAGGGAGCTTCGCCTTGGCCTTGGCCAGTTCCACCGCGTCGTTCAGGTACCCCAGCTTATCCACCAGCTTCAGGTCCAGGGCCTGGTCCGCGGTGAAGATGCGCCCGTCCGCCGCCGCCATGACCTCCTTCAGGCTCAGCTTCCGGCCCTCGGCCACCACCCCCACGAAGGTCCGGTAGAACGAGTCGACGACCTGCTGCATCATCTCCTTTTCTTGGGGAGAGGCCGGCCGGAACGGCGACCAGAAGTCCTTCCAGGGCCCCGTCTTCACCAGGTCTTCCTCCACCCCCACCTTGTCCATGAGCCCCTTGAGGTTGAGCTTCATGGCCAGCACCCCGATGGAGCCGGTGATGCAGGTGGGATAGGCGATGATGGTGTCGCCGGCCTGGGCCACGTAATAGCCCCCCGAGGTGGCCAGACCCTGGAGGCAGACCACCACCGGCACGCCCCGCTTGGCCTTGAACTCCTTGAGTTCGTGGAGAATCACGTCGGAGGCGGCCACGGTGCCGCCCGGAGAGTTGATCTTCACCACCACCGCCTTGACCCGGTCGTCTTTGGCGGCCTTGTCCAGCTCCTCCTTGATCCGGGCCGGCGAGGTCGCGGTTTTCAGGCCCGCCAGGATGCGGTGGGAGCCTTCCAGGATGACCCCGGAAACCTCCATGAGGAGCACCTTGTCCCGGCCGTAGCCGGAGACCGTCTGCTCCTTCAGGGGCCCCGGCTCCTCGAACACCGACACCTTCACGGTGACGCAACCCGCCGCCAGCAGCAGCAGGATGCCGGCGCCGACCCCAAGCCTGGTTCTTCCAAGTCCCATAAGCGGCCTCTCGGGAGGACTTCCGGGGGCATAAGAGAGGCCATCTGGATGCAGGGTTTCGGTAAAATCGTCCCTGCCAGGGTCGCCTCGTTATCCTCCGGTTCTATAACTGCCCAAAAAGATTTCTTGCACCTCTTACCCCCTCTCCACCCGCTTGCGGGGGGAGAGGGATGGGGTGAGGGGGGTAAAACTTTTCATAATTTACGGATGGGCCCAAGGCCCATGTGGGACTGCTCCCATTCATCTTTTGCGGTTCAGACTGCCAGTTCTTTCTCAATCTTCCCGGCCAGATTGAAGGCGTCCAGGGTGTTCCGCCAGGTGCGGGCGGCCACTTCCTCCAGGGGGAGGTTCCGGATATCGCTCAACTGGGCCGCGGTGGCGGTAAGGTAAGCCGGCTCGTTGCGCCGGCCCCGCCAGGGTTGGGGCGGCAGGTAGGGGCAGTCCGTCTCCAGCAGGATGCGGTCCAGGGGCAAGCGTTTGGCCACCTCCCGCAACGGCCCCGATTTGGGGTAGGTGAGGGTGCCGGAAAAGGAGATGAACATCCCCAGGTCCAGGAAGGCCTGGGCGTCGGCGAGGCTCCCTTCGAAGCAGTGCATCACCCCGCCGGCCAGCCGGCTCCGGTGTTCCCGCAGGATCTCCAGGGTGGCGGCCGTGGCCTCCCGGGTGTGAACCACCACCGGGAGGCGGTGCTCCCAGGCGAATTCCAGCAGGCGCCGGAACCAGTACTTCTGGGTGTCCTCGGGGGAGCGGCGGCGGTAGAAATCCAGGCCGATCTCGCCCACCGCCACCACTTCTGGCTCCGCCATCAGGAGGGCCAGGAGCTCCAGATCGCCCTCCATGAGGTTGCCGGCGCCATGGGGATGGACCCCCAGGGCTGCGAAGACCCCGGGATATTTCCGGGCGGTGCTGAGAACCTGGGGGGCGTCCCTGAGCCCCGTGGCCACGTTGATGACCGCAGCCACCCCCGCCTCCCGGGCCCGGCGCAGCACTTCGTCCCGGTCGGGGGCCAGTTCGGACAGGTCCAGGTGGGCGTGGGAATCCGCAAGTCGCAAGGCCATATCGTCAAGCTTATGGACGAATTTTACTGCTCGTGGTAAAATATCCCAAATTGCCCCGGTCTGCAAGGAGAGGCGTTGACCCTTCAGGTTTTTGTTTGTGCTCTCATCTGCTGGCTCTGTCATGGTTTAGCGCCACCGGCGGCGGCGGGCGGCTTGACCCACACTTCCCCCAACTGGCAAGCCATCGGTAGGGGCCTGAATTTTTCCCAGGTGGACGTTCGCCGGGGCAGTGAAGTGGTGACCACCCTGGCGGTGGTGAAAATTGACCCGGCCACCAACGCCTTCAGGGTTTTTCACCGGGCGCCCCAGTCCATCACCGACTGGCAGCAGCAGCTGGGCGCCGCCATCGTCTTCAACGGCAGCTTCTACGACCAGAGAGGGAGACCGGTGGGTCTGGTCATTTCGGACGGCGTCCCCATCGGCCCCCCGGGCAACCGGCAGATGCGGGGCATGTTCGTGGCGGAGCCCAAGGGCATGTCGCCGGATCTGCCCCGGGCCACCATCCTGGACCTGCAGCTCACCCCCGTCACCCCTGCGAAACTGCCATGGAACCAGGGGGTGCAGTCCTTTCCCCTGTTGCTGGACTACAAGGGCCAGATCCGGGTGCGGGACAGCGACAAGCTGGCCAACCGCACCGTCATCGCCGCCGACCGGGTGGGCAACATCCTGGTATTCAACTCCTTCAACCGCTATTTCACCCTGAACGAGTTCGCCCAATTTCTTAAAGAGAGCAAATTCGACATCGACTCCGCCCTAAACCTGGATGGGGGCACGGAGGCGCAGCTTTTCATCAAGACCAAGGACTTCGAGTTCTTTTCCCCGCCCTCCTGGGAGACCTCCATCGGCAACCTCCTGGACCGGCAGAAGTTCGCCTTGCCCACGGTGGTGGGGGTGTTTCCCCGGGAGGAATAAAGGACATGGCCAGTTATCTGATCCTGGGGGCGGGGAAATTCGGCGGCCTGGCCCTGGGACGCCTGGCCGGGCAGGATCCGGCCGGGGTCTTTTGGATGGTGGACCTGGACCCCGAAGCCTTAGATGCGGTCCGGGCCCGGCTACCTGCCGGAGCGCGGCTGGCGGCCCAAGACGCCATCGCTTTTTTGCGGGGGCGGTTGGGGAACGGGACCTGGGACTGGCTCATCCCCATGGTGCCGGTGCACGTGGCCTTCGCCTATGTGGCCGCCGACCCTCGGGTGGAGGAAGATTGGGAGGCCGCGCCGGTGCCGGAGGCGGTGGCCCGGGGGCTGGCCGTGGCCCACCGGGGGGCCCGGGGGGAACTCTTTCTCAGTCGCGCCGCCCATCGGTGCCCGGATAACTGCCGGGCCGGGGAAGTCTGCCCGGTGAGCGGCGAGTCCCGGGAGATCCCCTTGCATGAGCAACTGCGAACCTTCAAAGCGCCGGGTTTTGAGATGAAGGTGGTGGTCAGCCGCCAGCTGGCCCCGGGGGTGGGAGGGTATCCTCCCCGGGAACTGGAGGACCTGGCGGCGGGCCTGGCCGGCTGCCGGACCGGGGTTTTGATCGCCACCGCCTGCCGCTGCCATGGCGTGGTCCATGGGTTGCGGCGCCGGGGAGCAAGCGCCCCTAAGCGGTCTGCGCCGCGATAAATCAGGAAAAGATGGCCAGGCGGGGGTTCCCGTCCGGCCCCTTAGGTAGCCGCGGGCTTAAGCCTGCGCCGGCACCGGCTGGAAGCCGGTGCCGCCAATTCTCCCGAGCTTTTCAGGACAGAGGTTTGAGCTTTCAATTTTCCGGAGTCCTGGGCACTTCGCCGCGTATCCTGGAGATCTTCCACCTCCTGGAGTTGGCGGCCCCCACCGAAGCCACGGTGTTGCTCCTGGGAGAGACCGGGACCGGCAAGGAACTGGTGGCCCGGGACATCCACGCCAACAGCCTCCGGGCGGAGGGGCCCTTCGTGGTGGTGAACTGCGCCGCCCTGCCCGAAACCCTGCTGGAGTCCGAGCTCTTCGGCCACGAGCGGGGCGCCTTTACCGGGGCCACCAGCCGCAAGGACGGCCGGTTCGTCCTGGCCCACCGGGGCACCATCTTTCTGGACGAGATCGGAGAGCTCTCCTCCACGACCCAGGCGAAGATCCTGCGGGTCCTCCAGGGCCGGGAGTTCGAACCCCTGGGGAGCACCCGCACCGTGAAGGTGGACGTGCGCATCATCGCGGCCACCAACTGCAATCTGGCCATGATGGTGGAAGAGGGCCGTTTCCGGGACGACCTCTATTTCCGGCTCAACGTTTTTCCGGTGGAGCTGCCCCCCCTCCGGGAGCGGCTGGAAGACTTGCCGCTGCTGGCGGAGCATTTCCTCAGGGTTTACGCCGAGAAAAATCGGCGCCGGGTCCGGACCCTGGCCCCGGAAGTGCTGGAGGCCTTCCGGCGGCATCCCTGGCCCGGCAATATCCGGGAGCTGGAAAATATTATCGAGCGGGGGGTCATCGTCTGCCGGGGCGATACCCTGGGTTTAGAGGACCTGCCGGGGGGGCTGCAACACCTGGGGCGCGGGGCCCCGTTCCCGGATGAGGGGGAGCCCCAACTGGCGGATCTGGAGCGGCAGCTCATCAGCCGCACCCTGGAGAAAGTCGCCGGCCAGCGCCGGCAGGCGGCTGAAATCCTCGGCATTTCCATGGATGAGCTCAACCTGAAGATGAGATCCTACGGTCTGGAGGAATGAATAAATACCGTTTTCGGTTTTTAATTTTTGGTTTTTCGTTAAGATGAATAATCAGGGAAATCGTTAAAGTTATAGATTGAACCTGGTGGATCAAAAAAACGGTACAAGGTAAGCCATGATTTTTCCGCCGTTGATATTTCTGTTGATGCTGTTCTTCTTCCTGGCCGCCCTGATCATGCTGCCTTTTTTGCTGCTGGGGATGATCGGCGAGGCCTTTTTGAGGCTGGGGATTCCCCCGGCCATCATGTTCTGGCTCCTGATCTCCACCCTGGTGGGCAGCCTGATCAACATTCCCATTTACAGCTATGCAACCGGGGAAGTGATGGGGGAACAGGTGGTGAGCTACTTCGGCATGCGCTTCCGGGTCCCCCGGCCGGACCAGACGCACCGCACCGTCCTGGCCGTGAACGTGGGCGGGGCCCTGATTCCCCTGGCCCTTTCCATCTATCTGATCAGCCAGATCAGTTTCGGCCTGTCCCTGCCGACCCTCCTGGCGCTGGTGACCCTGGTGGTGAACCGGCTGGCCCGGCCGGTGAAAGGCTTGGGAATCGCGGTGCCGGGGCTGCTCCCTCCCCTGGTGGCGGTCTTGGGGGCGTACCTCTTTTGCCAGCCGGAGCTGCGGGCCCCGTGCGCCTACATTGCCAGCACCCTGGGGATTCTCATCGGCGCCGATCTGCTGAACCTGGGGAAGATTTCCCAACTGGGGGCCCCGGTGGCCTCCATCGGCGGGGCCGGGACCTTCGACGCCATTTTCTTGAGCGGCGTCATTGCGGTTTTGCTCAGTTAAGGGGGGCGGCAGCATCCGGCGAAAATCATTTCTTCGCCTAAGATTTAAATTGGAGCCGCAGGCTTTTTTATGAAAATAGCTTTCAGCGGTCAGCTTTCAGCAAAAAAACCTTTAGACCCTCTTCCGGCCAAGATCTAGGGTGGGCATGGCCCACCATGGTTTTTTTCAGGAATCGCCTGGGATCGCGGTTCAATATTTTCATCCTTCGTTGTGATCCAGATGGGGTCATGGGACGTCAATCTGCGCCGCCACCGGCTGGAAGCCTGCGCCCCCAGAAATAAGGTTCAGAGAAATAGTGGGATGATTACCATTCAGTAGAAGTCGGGTTTTTCAAAACCCGGCGAGTTTCAGGAGGAAAAGGCACATGGGCGGTATTCGAACGAACTGGGGATGGCGGCAATTGCCGGTTAGACGGGGACTCATCCTGGTTCTCATCCTGGCGCTGCCGTGGTTTTTGGGAGGCTGGCGCATCATCAGCGGCGACACCATCAACCCCCGCCTGGTGCAGCGCATCCAAGACGGCCAGACCACCAAACACGAAATCCTGGCCTTTTTCGGAGAACCTCAGGAAATCGACCGGACCCCGGCGGGGCCGGTTTTCCATTACAAGACCTTCAAAGACGCGCCGGCCATGCCTTACGACCCTGACAAGCGGGAGCCCAACCCGCAGTCCACCACCCCCTTCGTGCTTGACCCAACCAAGCAGATCAAGAAGGCCCCGCTGAAGACGGAAGGCAAGATCCTGCGCAGCACCCTGACGGTGCGCTTCAAGCCCGACGGCGAGACCGTGATGAGTCATGAATACAAAGAGCACTAACGGGGTGGCTGCATGACTCCCTTTGCCAACCTGGCCCAGGCTACGGCCTGGGTCTTTGATTTGCAAAAGTTCGGCATCAAGTTCGGCCTGTCCTCCACCCTGGACCTCCTGGCCCGGCTAAAGGTGCCTCACCAGGAGGGCCGCTACCTCCACCTGGCGGGCACCAACGGCAAGGGGTCGGTGGCCGCCATGCTGAGCGCGGTCCTGACCCGGGCCGGTTACCCCGTGGGCCTGTTCACCTCGCCCCACCTGGTGGACTTTACCGAGCGCTTTCGCCTAAGAGACGAAGACATTGCGCCGGCGCGCCTGCTGGCTCTCATCAACGAGGTGCGGGCCGCGGTGGACGAGGCCGAACCCCCCACCTTCTTCGAGTTCGCCACGGCCATGGCCTTCCTTTATTTCCACCAGGAGCAGGCCGCCCCCGTCATCCTGGAGACGGGCATGGGGGGGCGACTGGACGCCACCAACATCGTCTGCCCGCTGGTTGCCGTGATCACCAACATCAGCCGGGACCACCAGGAGCACCTGGGAGCAGGCCTCCTTAACATCGCCGGGGAGAAGGCCGGGATTATCAAAGAAGGCGCGCCGCTGGTGACCTATGCCCGGCAGCAGCGGGTCCTGGAGCTTTTTGCCCGGCGCTGCCAGGAACTGGGGGCGCCCCTTTACCTGGGCGGGCGCGATTTCAAGACCCGGGGCGGCCCCGGCGGTCGCTTTGCCTACCAGGGCCTGAGCCGCAGGCTGGACCACCTGGCCCTCAGCCTGACGGGCCGGCACCAGTACCGCAACGCCGCGGTGGCCCTGGCGGTGCTGGAACTCCTGGGCCGGCAAGGCTTCGCCCTGCCCGAGGCGGCCATCCGGGAAGGATTGGCCCGGACCCGCTGGCCGGGCCGGTTGGAACAGGTCTCCCGGGACCCCCGGGTGCTGCTGGACGGGGCCCACAACCCCGCCGCGGCCCTCGCCCTGGCCCAGGCCTTGCGGGCCCGGCCGCGCAACGGCCGCCTCATCATGGTCATGGGGGTCATGGCCGACAAGGACGTGGACACCATCCTGGCGCGCCTGTTGCCCCTGGCCCAATTGGTGATCTTCACCAAGCCTCAATATTTCCGGGCCGCGGCCACCGCCGACCTGGCCCGGCGGGCCGCGGCCTTCAAGCATCTGGAAGTCATCGAGGTGCCCCGGGTGGCCGCGGCCGTGGCCCGGGCCCAGGCCCTGGCCGGACCCGGCGACCGCATCGTGGTCACCGGCTCGCTCTACACGGTGGGGGAGGCGAAGGCGTTTTTTGGGGGAGGGGGCTAAGGGCTTTTTCTATAAGGGCCCTTACCCCCTCCGCCAATCCCTTAAGGGGGAAATTAATGGTCGAGGGAAGTCGGGGCCTCAGGCCCCGCCTTCCTCGGCCCCCCTCACAGGGGGGTGGGAGGGAAGTTTGAGGGGAGGGCGGGGGAAGCTTACAAAAATTCCCCCGGCCCTCCCCTCAATACCTGAATCCTGGAGGTTTAATGCGCATCTTCGTTTCCGGGTCGCTGGCCTTTGACCGCATCATGGATTTCCCCGGCCGGTTTGCGGACCACATCCTGCCGGAGAAGATTCACATCCTGAATGTCTGTTTCATGGTGAACGGCCTGACCGAGCGCTTCGGGGGCACCGCGGGCAACATCGCCTACAACCTGGCCCTGCTGGGGGAAAAGCCCATCATTCTGGCCACCGCGGGGCGGGATTTCGGTCCCTACCGGG
>JBGPBR010000054.1:0-8846 GCA_041481325.1 Desulfobaccia bacterium | reverse complement strand
GCCACGGTCTCCTGAGGGTCGGTGAAGGGCACCGAACCGATGCCGGTGGTGGCCAGAGGGCTAAGGCCGGACATAGTCGTCTCCCGGATATTTTGCTTAAACCGTATTATGTTTCCCGGACCTTGTCAATAGTGCGCCCGGGGCGAA
The DNA here is from genome assembly GCA_041481325.1 of Desulfobaccia bacterium. Taxonomy (GTDB): domain Bacteria; phylum Desulfobacterota; class Desulfobaccia; order Desulfobaccales; family 0-14-0-80-60-11; genus DASWLF01. The sequence goes on along the minus strand of JBGPBR010000054.1, from coordinate 8,699 downwards.
GGGCAATCTCGCCGCAGGAGGGAAACTCCCCGGTCCCGGAGTTCCCTCACCACCCTCCCCAAGGGGGAAAAAACCCGGTAGGGGGTCAACTAGGAAAGGGGGCTATAAACCCTCCCCGGGAAATTTTTCGGTCCCCGGCCGCATTTTTTTGCCTCAACTCACAATTTTTTATATTTTTGGGGCTCCTGCAGGAGCAATTTTGTTGCATCTGTTGAGATTTTCAGGCAATATCATGCATAGAAGTCTTGTGGGGGGAGACATGACTTCACCGAGTCCGTCGGTTGAGACCCAGAAGGTGGGGGGGGGCTACAAGCTCCTGGCGGGGATTGCCCTGACCATTGGAGTATCCATGGCTCTGGTGATCCTGTTCAGCCACCGGGGCTTTTATCATGTCTATCGCTTCGGGCAGGAGGGGTTCCGGCTGGAGCAAGAAAACATCCGGCTGGCTGCGGAAAATGCCCATCTGGCCCGCACTATCGACCGCCTGCAGCACGATCCGGAATATATCCAGGACCGGATCCGGCAGGAGCTCAATTTCGTCAAGAAGAACGAGCTTATCTTCCAGTTCCCGCCGGAAAAACCGGGGCCCGCGCCGAATCTGACTGCCACCGTCAACGACGAGACGCCGCCTCCGGCCGGGGTCCAGGCCATTTCCGCCAGGAAAGCCGGCAGCGCCAAGTGGGTCTCCGGACCTCCGGAAGGGTCTTCTCAAAAGAGGGCCAGCCGCCGCCGTGAATGAGTCCTCTTTCGTAACCATCATCTAAAACCAGTTTGGGGAGATTGCTTCAGGCCCCGGGCCGGGACCAGTCTTCCGGCTTTGGGGGTAGGGCCACATGGTCCCTGGACTCTCCTTAACGCATCGAAGCAAGAAGGATAGTTGAACTTATGTATTCTACCGCGGAATTTAAGAAAGGTATGAAGATCGAACTGGACGGCGTGCCTTATACGATCGTGGAGTTTCAACACGTCAAGCCGGGCAAAGGCGGGGCCTTTGTGCGCACCAAGATGAAGAGCCTGCTCACCGGGCGGGTGCTGGATCAAACCTTCCGTTCAGGCGAAAAAGTGAAGCGGCCGGACCTCATGGAGCGGGAGATGCAATATCTCTACGGGGAGGGCGGAGACTTCCATATGATGGACAACGAGACCTATGAGCAGATCATGCTCACCGAGGACCAGGTGGGCGAGGCGCGCCTGTACTTGTCGGAGAATATGGCGGTCAAGGTCCTCTTTTTCAACCAGCAGCCGGTGGCAGTCGAGGTGCCCCTGTTCGTGGAACTGGAGGTGGCTCAAACCGAACCCGGGGTAAAAGGCGACACCGCCGCCGGCGGCACCAAGCCGGCCACCCTGGAAAGCGGTTTGACCATCCAGGTGCCCCTGTTCATCAATGAGGGCGACCGGGTGAAGGTGGACACCCGCACCGGCAGCTATATCGAGCGGGTTAAATAAAGGCGGGATCAGGCCAGCTTCACCAGGACCACGTAACGCCGGACCCCGAAGCGGCGAGCCTTCTTCTTGCAATCCATGAAAATATCGACCTTCTTGTGGCACCGGGAAGCCATCCGGTCCTGAAAATCAAAAACTCCCAGGCCGTGCAGCAAGACCCGGTCGCCAAACTCCAGGTTCAGGATTCGCTCCACATCCCGGCTCACCGCCACAATGCCTTGCCGAACTTTACGGCCCGATGCCGTGACCCCTTTCTTGCCGGTGGCGGGGTCGTATACCCCCGGATGATAAGCGGTGACCGTAACTATGGACATGGTAACGCACATAGTGGGCCGGGGCACCATGGCTATCCCCGCCATGATCACCCCCGTTCCTATCAGGCAAGTTATAGCTATCTTTTTCATAAGGTGTGCCTCGCGTTGCCGACATTTCTGGCGCTGATGTTGATTTAGGATGAATGGGGAAAGATTGGAAAAAGGAAACGCCAGGAATGCTTAGGGCCTAGGCCCTGGGATTGCTTCGATAGTCTTTTTTCGCCTTCGGCCATGGGTCGCATTATCCGGAGGAGGTTTGCCCACCCCTCAGGATTAACGGCCGCCCGGTCTCAGGTTCCTGTCCCCCTCAAATCTAGTGGTTCAGTACTATCTACGCTTACCCAAGTGGGCTTGACTTGAATGTATTGTTTCATATCATCAATAAAGCAGACCTGTCAAGTAAATTCTTTCACATTTAAGATAACTAATTGATATTGCAGTTTAATATTAATAAAAACCTGCCTTAATCTTCTTTTTATGGTGAGCAATTCGCCTAAAGGCGATTATTTTGGAAATTTGTGGGGGAAACCAACCTTTTCCCGCATATTTTTAAGCATTAGTGGGGAATTTTTATAAAAAGCGGCGGATATTTTAAATATATGGGAAAATCGCTGATATATCTAAAAAATTCACAAAGTTAAGCCTTATAATATTTTTTTGCCTTGAACCGCACCTCTCCCAGATGCTCCGGACCCCTCCTTTCCCTGCCGAATTTCCCCCTTCACGCCTTTCATCCTGCCCCCTGTGAATAGTATCGAACCAGACCAAAATTAACTTTAGCCTTTTTGATATAACTACCTATTTTTACTGGATTATTAATCAGCGCCGATCATTCCCAGGGGGTTGTAAAACTGCCAAAAAAGGCCTAGGTCATCCTGAGTGAAGCTAATTTACTCGTATTTTAAAATGGTTCAATTACTTCACTGCGTCCGGGAGGTCCGGGAAAAGCGCTTCTCACCCGCGGGTCAGGGTCCGGCAGGCCTCTGGCATTCGCCGACCATACACCCCGCCCATTAAGGAGCGGGGGCGCGAGTAATAACGATTTGGGTTCAAAAGGCTTTTTTGGTAGCCGCAGGCCCTTAGGAAAAAACGGCGCGGCACCGGCCAGACGCCGGTGCCACCGAAAAAGTTAGCAAAGAATTGTCGATTGACTGCAAATCGGCATAAAAATAGCGCCGCGGCCCCTATTTTTAGGGGCGTGGGGGAGAACTTACCGGAGAGGAAACCGGGGGGGCGATCAGTTCCCGGGGAGCATCGCTCCTCGGGAAATCCATGGCCTGCCACCGCAAGCCGGCTAAACTCTTCAGGAACCCCCGAAGCCGATGCTCACCTGGCCTTCGGCCACCAGCACCGGCACCCGCCGCTCGCCCTGGGTGAGGCGCAGCATTTCTTCCATGGCCTCAGGGTCGGCCGCTACGTCCCGATAAATGACCTCTAAGCCCTCCTTGCCCTTGGCCTCCCGGGCCTTGATGGTGAAGGGTCAGGTCAGTTTGCCGAAGATGGTGATTTCTTTTGCCATGTGGTCCCTCCTAGCGGGCGTCCACGTAATAGACCTTGATGTAAAGAAAATCCACCAGGTTCAAGAGGACCAGGGGCGTTTCGCTCACGGTATACTGCACCCCTTCAAACCGGGGACTCACCTTTTCCCGGATATGGCCCATGACCGTCAGCGCCACCTTGGGGTCCGGGCAGGCCCGCCTGACAAAGTTCTCAAACACCGGGGCGTCCCGCAGGGCCAGGGCCTTGGTCTCCTCCCGCAGCTTCACCCGGAGAGGCTTCAGGGCCTCATCGAAGAAATCGCCGATGTCCTCATAATCCTTTTTGATGCGGGCGAAGTTCCACTGGCGCAGCGACCGGTATTTGGTGGCCGCCTCGCCGGACAGGTTATCGATGCACAGGCTGATGATGCCGATATTAGGGGTGTTGGGGGTATTGGCCGGGAGATAGGCGATCTTCACCGCCAGTTCCGGGTACTTGCGGTTGCTGAGCAGGAAGTCCTTACTGAAGCGCTGCCCGGGCCGGTCGTAGTTGCGGGATTCGGCAATGGTCCAGCCGTCGCTCTCCAATCCCTGGAGCAGCGCCCCGGCCTTGGGCATAACCTGGCGCAGTTCGGCAAAGCTGCCCGGGGTGGCGCTGGCCCTGGGCTCCTGGTAGCGGTGCGCCTCGGGGGCCGGCTCGGGCCCGGGCCCCGTTCCGGGCGGCTCCGGTTCCCTGAGTTCGGGCTCCGGGGACCTGGGGGTCAGCATCGGCTCGGGTGGCCGCATCTGGGCGCTTCGGGGCCGGGCCGTGGGGTCGGCCTTCAACCCCACCATGTAGATCGTCTGCCCCCCCGCCCCGGGCCGGCTCTGGCGCCAGAACGAATAGGGCTGATCCGGAAAGAGATCCAGGATAATGCGCACCCCGCCGCCCGGGGAGGCGGCCTCGGTCACCACCTGCTGCACCAGCAAGTCGTCGCCTTCCAGGCGGGCCGGCAGCCGCCCGGCCCGGGCCTGGGGAAACTCCACCACCAGTTGCGGTTTCCCCGACTCGGTGCGGGTGGAGATCCTGGGCTCCGCTTTGCCGTCCAGCACCAGGGTGAGGAGGGTGTTTTCCCCCACCCGGCTCAATCCCAGGCGGCGCACTTCGGGGCGCTGGCTGCGGAAGGTCTGGGCCTCCGAACCCTGGCTCAACCAGGCCATGATTCCCAGGAAAACCCCCAGGCCCACCAGCACCAGGCGCCCTCTGGCGCGAGGCAGTCGGCCCATCAACTCTCTCCAGCCACCTTGCTGAATGTTATGCAGTGGTTGATGGGGCAGCTGGGATTCCAGTCTCCGGTCATATCCACCGTCAACTTCCTACCTCCTTCGGTGGGAGTGGCAACAATAATCGCCCCTTCCCTGGTGTATAAAAAGAGCTGGCCATGTTCCACCTTCCACTTGAATTTCAGCTCTCTCGGGTCCTGCTCCAGCTTCCAGGTGGCCTCGCCGTTTTCCTTGAGAAACAGCTTAATGTAACCCTTATTCGCAAAGGGCGTTTCGGAGCGATAGTTTCCGGCAAAAGGAGCCCGCGACTCGCCACAGCCACAAACGGCCAGCCAGGTGACGACCAGCCCCAGGATTACGACCCACTTCATCAGACCTTGCTTCATATTGCCCTCGCCCGCCAGACAAATCCGCCCCGATCCAGCACGAAGAGGCGGTCGTAAAGGAAAATTTGGATGGCCATAAACAGCATTCCGGTATTTTTCAGAACTTTCAACCAGTTCACCGGTTCGCCCACCTCCCCCACACAGCCGCAGTTGATGGGCAATCCCAGGAAGATGGCGTTGACCAGCCCGATGATGAAAATGATGTTCATCCCGCCGATGATGGTGGCCGCAGCCCGGGTGCGAATCCCGAGAATCAGGAAAAGGCCGCCGAGCAGTTCCGCCCAAGGCAGAAACAGGGACCACAGGTTTACCCCCCAGGCCGGGGTCAGGTTGTAATCTATGACGTTCATGGCAAAGACGGCCGGCCGCATGATCTTGCTGAGAGCGAACTCAATGAAGATTACCCCCAGGATCAGGCGGCACCAGATGGAGAGGTAGGGGCTGCGGCGCACGGGGGGAATCAAGAGGAGCAGGAAGATACCCACCGGCAGCCACTCGATGAGCCCCGCCAGGCCCAGGGGCATGGCCCCCGGGGCCTTCCCTTTTTTCTCCATGACCGGGAAGCTCCGCTCCCAACCCTGGGAATCGCCGTCAAACACCATCACCTGCTCATGGCCTTTTTCCTTGAGCAAGCGGGCCAGATCGACGTCGAAGCGACGGCTGTAATTGCCGCCGTAAACGATGAGGGGCTTCTCCTTGGACGCCCCCATCTGGGTCAACATGAACTGGAACATGGGATACTGGAGGTCAAAAAAGACCACCGGCAGATCGATGGCTCCTTTGATATGCCGCATTTCAAAAAAATTGATCTTCCGGGCATCCACGAAAACCGCGTTTTTCTGGTGGAGGTACTCCAGACCCTGGGTCAGGGTAATTTTCTGGATGTCGTCTTTGCCGCCCCAGCCATGGATCAAGGCAATCTGGTTATCGTTGTATAAGTTGAAAACCACGGCCAAGATCAGGCTCAGGCCCAGGGTCAGGGCGTAATCGAACCAGGAGATTTGGCGCATCTTGACCTGCCGCACCGTTTCGCTCTCCAGGCGCCCGTCGCCGGCCACCAGCCAATTGGCCAGTTGCTGGATGATATGGCGGGCCAACTGGGGGTTATGGTCCAGCAGGCGGTCGAATTCCTCTTTGGAGACCCTGACCAGGTGGGCATCCTCGATGGCCTCCACCGAAGCGGAGCGGGGCTGCCCGGTTACCAGGGCCACTTCGCCGAAATAGGAGCCGGGCCCCAACTCTGTGAGGTTGGTGCGGATGCGGTCCTCGGTTTCCCGGAAAACCCGGACCCTGCCCGACTGTATGACGTAGAAAAATTCCGGAGTCTCGCCCTGGCTGACGACCCGCATGCCTTTGGGCACATCCAGCTCCTGCCCCAAGTGGCCCAGTTTCAGCCCGCTCGATTCTCCCGGTTCAGGTGTTTTTTTGGCATCCATTAATTTTCCTCAAGGGGAATGATGTTACGGGCCGATCCCGCCCTTCGTTGGGCCGTTAACCGCACTTTAAGTCTTCTTTTACCATAAGAAGTTACGGATGTGAACCACAGTCAGGGATCCCGGAAACAAAATATTTTACCGGGCCCTCCCTCCGGTTCGGTCATGCCAGCTCCAGCCCCCTAGCGTCTGCCGATCCTTACCCTTTGTCTGCCCTGGTCGCGCCAGTTATTTTATCAATTTGAGAAATTTTTAATAAGCTTGCGAGCCTTTCTCTCAAGTCGAGAAATTTCCTTCCACCGGGTTGACAAGCAAATTTTCCAAATATTATTTTCCTGTAATCTCAATAGGTTATGCGAGTAGTTTTCTGACAGGTTTGGCAAGTGGCTTGCATGTACTGTGACTGGCATAAATCATTAATCTGAATTTAGGAAACATAAACCATATGCGAATCAGCACCTCTGCCCTGCCCTTGGCCCAAGGAAAGTGGCGCTCCAAAGAGGAAAAACGGATACAATTGTTGGACCAGGTTCTAAAGATCCTGGTCCCCTCATTTTTACTGGCCTGCTTCGTAGCCGCCCTCAAGTTCGGGTCCTTCGACGGCTACCTGAAACTCATGAGCCGTCAGAGCTTCGCTTCCCCTCTCATGGCCCTGGGGGCCGGCTTTACCCTGGCTTATCTCGGCTTCCAAGTGGTGCGCACCGTGCTGTGGTGGCGGTATAAATCCTACCACGCGCCTCCAGGCCCTTTGCCCCGGGTGACGGTAATCATCCCGGCCTATAACGAAGGCGCCATGGTGGAGAAGGCCATCTACGCCGCGGTGGCCTCCGACTACCCGGCCGACCGGTTGGAGATCATCTGCATCGACGACGGCTCCAAGGACGACACCTGGTCTTACATCGAGCGGGCGGCCCAGCGCTACCCCAACCTCATCAAGGCCATCCGTTTTCCCAAGAACCGGGGCAAGAAGGCGGGGCTTTACGCCGGTTTTACCCAGGGACGGGGCGAGTATTTCGTCACCATCGACTCCGACAGCGTGGTGGGCCCGGACACCCTCAAGCAGGTCATCGCCCCCATGCTGCAAGACCCCAAGATCGGCGCGGTGGCCGGCAACGTCAAGGTCTACAACCGGGCCCGCTCCCTGATGGCCCGCATGCTGGCGGTGCGCTTCGTCCTGGCCTTCGATTTCCTCAGGGCCTCCCAGAGCATGTACGGCTGCGTCACCTGCACCCCCGGGGCCCTGTCGGCCTATCGGCGCCAAGCCCTGAAACCCGTGTTGAGGCAGTGGCTGCACCAGACCTTCATGGGCCTGCCGGCCACCATCGGCGAAGACCGGGCCCTCACCAACTTCGTGCTGCGCCAGGGCTACTACACCGCCTATCAGCGCAGCGCCGTGGTCCACACCATCGTCCCCGAATCCTACCGGGGCCTGTGCAAGATGTATCTCCGCTGGGACCGCAGCAACTTCCGGGAAAACTGGGTGCAGCTCAAGTTCATCTTTACCGGCTACCGGGACCGCCACCGGCTCCTTCCCGTTATCGACTTCTTCATCACCCAGGTCGAATTTCCCCTGACCTATCTCTTCCTGGGATTGCTGCTGGCCTCCTTCTATATCTACCCCCTCGTCTTGGTTAAGTTCTGCGCGGGCCTGGGCGTCTTCACCCTGGTCTGGATGTACTATTACATCCAACAGGAGCGGGACCTGGATTTCATTTACGGCATCCTTTATTCCTACTACGCCTTCTTTCTCCTGCAATGGGTTCAGCCCTGGGCCTGTTTGACGGTGCGCAACGGCCGCTGGCTAACGCGGTAACGCCGCGATTATATATAGAAAAAGTAGGGGGGAGGCTTTTGCCTCCCCCCTATTGCTGTCAAGCTTTCCTAAAGAGGCGGACCTGAAGGTCGCCTTTTTTGTTTTAATACTCGTTCCCAAGCTCCTGCTTGGGAACGAAAATTATTGGCCCAAGCTCCGCTTGGGCACCAATCTTCGGCGGCGCCGGCTTCCAGCCTGGGCACGAAAAATCTTGCAGACGGGAGCCTTACTTAACGTCTCTCGGTCCCTCTCAAATAACCACCCTCAAAATCTGCCCCCCATGTCTCCGGCGTAACCGGTGAGCTCCACGAAGCCCCGCCCTGTGACCGGGGCGCCGTTTTTACGGCCCTTAACCCTGACCGCGCCTTCCCAGTAAATCAGCTTGGGGACGCCGGCCCGGATCTCCTGGTCTGCCAGGGTGGGGGTCAGGGTGAGTTGATAGCCTGCGCCGGGGATGGCCACCTCCCAGCCCGCCGGGTATTCAGCCCCGGTGTGCGGCGATTTCCAGGCCCCCGCGGCCTGCACCTGAAGCTCGGACCGCTTGAGGTGCCGGGCCCCGCCCCGGGGGG
>JBGPBR010000053.1:0-8941 GCA_041481325.1 Desulfobaccia bacterium | reverse complement strand
ATGGAGCAGGCAAAAGCTTCTGCAGATCGGGCTGCTGCGTCGGTAGTAAAGGCTGAAGCGGCGTCACAGGAAGCCAAAGTCCCCGTACCTCGCGCCTCCGCTGCGGCCAACAAGGCTGAGGCGGCTGCCGCTCGGGCGGAAGACGCGGCTGAAAAAGTGTGCGCCAAGGTTAAATTCGTAAAGGGCAAGGCCAAAAAGGCTGGTGCCAAAAAAGCCAAAAAGGCCCCAAAGGCCAAAAAGGCGATGTAATTCAGTAAAGAAGTACCTTGGGGTTTTTACCCCTGATAGTCAGAGGGTGTGGGTTGGGCCGAGGCTCACCACACCTTCTGTTTTTTTAGACGCGGCGGCAAAATCTCTGGTTCCGTCATCCGGCACGCCGTGAGGGAGTTCATCCCGATTTGTAGTCAGATGTAAGCCGATTATATCTTCCCGGACCTGACCTACCTGGAGCGCTGGGAATTTGTCGGGTCGCACCCCTCGGCGGAAAAGAAAGCGGGGTAGGATGGCTGGGCCACAAAAATCGTCTCATCTTTTAACTTCTTCCTTCCACCTCTCCGATTGTGCTAATATTAGCTTAACTTATACCGTGTTCCCTTTGAAATGAAACAAATTATCCAGATAACCTATTGATATCACTCGTAGGGGCGGGTTTCAAACCCGCCCCTACAAAACGAACACGGTATTACAGGCTGGGGCGAAGGTCGGCAGGTCAAGACGGATTCCTGGCAGCAGAGGAGAGGAGAGAATGATGAGGGTCAAAGGATTGCTCTGGGCCATGGCGGTAGTGGTCCTGCTGGGCGGTTGCGCCGCCCCGCAGACCCAGACCTCAAGCAAGGATTATGAAGCCCTGTGCAGCGCCCTGGACAAGGAACGAAAGGGCTACGTCGGTAAAGAGGATTTCGTTACCGGCACCAAAGATAAAAAGGAAGCGGCGAAACTTTTTGAGATGTGCGACACCAACCAGGACGGAAAGCTGAGTTTCGACGAGTACACCCGGCAGCAGAGGCTGATCCACAACCTCTTTGAGCTGCAGCCGCCGCCAGCAGTGGTTCCGGTGCGCTAGGGTGGGGTGCCGGGAATATCTTGGGTAAATGATTCATCTTTTTCCCTCCCCCTGGAGGGGGAGGGTCAGGGTGAGGGGGACATCTTTCTTTTTATTACCGCCTCTTATCACCCGCCCCCACCCCCCTCCCCCGGCGCCGGGGTCATTTACGCGGCGGAGAGGCGATGGCCATCTTGATCATCAGGATGTTGGACTTGATGAGGTCCTCCAAGTCGCCGCCCACCATGTTATCCTGGCTTACCCGGAAGGCGGTGCACACACTCTCCTGGTCGCATACCCGGTCCACCGAGACCTGATAACCTTTGGCCCCGCTCAAGGCCTGGTTCAAAAGGTTCAGGGAATCCTGATACTTGCCTTTTCTGGCCATGATGGCCGCGAGATTATTCAAGGCCACCGGATTGCCGGGAAACCTGCCCAACATTTCTTCATAGACCTTCCGGGCCTGGTCCACTTCCCCCCGCTCCAGCATCTCGTAACCAGAGTTCAACATGGCCGCCAGGTTGCGGTCTGTCTGGGCCCAGGCCAGCCCCCAGGCGAGCAGGGCCAACCCCAGCATTAGTGCCGTGAATCTCAAAGACGGTCTTCGCATCTCGGTTTCTCCGCAGTTCCCCGGCTCCGATGCCCCGGACGGCCAGTTAAGATGTCCCAGGATACCACAATCGGTCCCCGATGGATTAATGGGAGCGGCAAATATTGCCTTCCCCAACCCGGGGCGCCCGCCGGCGGAATAACCGCGGCCGTAGTTCCGGCCTCGGCCCCCGGGGGACAATTTTTGTGGCCCGCGGTCCTATCTCTGTGAGACCGGCGCCAATATCCAGGCCACCCAGGTGAAGCTCTTCTCCGGCGGCAGTTCTATGACCCATTCATCCCGGGTGCGGCGGCGCTGCAAGGACCAGCCCGCCTCCCGGTACCGGGCCAGCAGCTCGTCCTCCTGGGCATCCTTGAACCCCGCCAGGATCAAGCGGCCGGCCGGCGCCGCCAGCCTTAAGAGTTCCTCCACCTTGGCCAGTTGCACTGGGAAAGGCAGGTTGGCCAGGATCAAGGCAAAGGGGCCCCGGAGACATTCAGTGGAGCCCCGGACCAGTCGCACCTCCCGGTCCAGGCCGTTTTCCCGGGCGTTGTCCCGGGATACCAGGACCGCCCGATGGGAGAGATCCACCCCCAGGCAGGGCCCGGCGCCGGCCGCGGCGGCTGCCAGCAGCAGCACCCCGGAGCCGCAACCCACGTCCAGAATCCGTCCCTCAGGGGACAGCCCCCCGGCCTCCAGGACCTCCTGCAGCAGCTCCAGGCACAGCCTGGTGCTGGGGTGGGCCGGCGGGAACACCGAGGCCGTCCGGAGCACCACGACCCGTTCGCCGGGCCGGGTCCGGTACGGCCGCCACCTGGACCTGAGGGTCAATTTATCGGACAGGCGGTAGAGCATCGGTTTAGGTCCTGGCAGCCCAAGCAATAATTTATGGGCCTTCGGCCCACCCATACGGCATCGAAAATAATGTGGGGCGGGCATGGCCCCTCGTGCAGGGGGCGCGGGGCGCGCCCTGCACCTCACTGAAACATGTAGAACCGCCGCCCCCGGCGGTTCCGGCGCCGCCCCCGGCGGCGGCGCTCCCTTTCCAGAGAAAGGCCAGAGGGGGTGCGAACTCCAAACATACTATCAAAAAGCGTTTTGGGAAGCCCTCCTTAAAAAGCGCTTTCTCCCCGTTTTTCTAGTGCCATCCTTCCCGGCGCCTGCCAAGTCTTGGGCGGCAGGAAAAAATCGGCGGCCCACCATTGCCTCAAAGGTTGACCCTGCCTATCTTTTTAGATAAGAATGAGGCTATGATTAATTCTCTTTGCATTTTCAAGAGTTAATAGAAATCTTTGGCGGTGTTTTTTGGGGCGGATTCTCCTGACCCGGGCAGGTTATGAAAAGCTGGTGAAAGAGCTGGAGCTTCTCAGCCAGGTGGAACGGCCCCAGGTTATCCGGGAAATTCTGGATGCGGCCCAGGAAGTCGGGGTGGAGAAGAACCCGGATTTCAAGTCGGCTCTGGTCCAGCGCCAGCAGCTGGACCGGCGCATCCAGCAACTGCAGCAGACCCTGGCCAACGCCGAAGTGCTGGTGGGCAGCAACCTGCCCCCCGACAAGGTGCGGTTCAACTGCCGGGTCAAGATCCGCAACCTGGACATCGGCCGGGAGCATGAATTCAAGCTGGTGGGGGCGCTGGAGGCCGACGCCGCCGCCGGGCGGCTGTCCATGACCTCGCCCCTGGGCCGGGCCCTGCTGGGCCGCGCCCCCGGCGACCGGGTGCAGATCCAGACCCCCCGGGGTCTCAGGTACTACGAAATCCTGGAGATTCGGATGGACGAGGTATGAGCGGCGCCCACTCTCACTCCGACCACGTCCACCACCATCGCTTCGAGAGCAGCCGCCGGCGCTTGTGGTGGGCATTCTGGACCCAACTCGCCTTCTTCGTGGTGGAGCTGGTGGGGGGCCTCCTGACCAATTCTCTGGCCCTGCTGGCCGACGCCGGCCACATGCTCAGTGACGTGGCCGCCCTGGGTCTGAGCCTGCTGGCCCTCTCCTGGACCGTTAAACCGCCCACTTCCCAGCGCACCTACGGCTACCACCGCCTGGAAATTCTGGTGGCCCTGATCAACGGCCTGGCGCTCTGGGCCATAGCAGGCTATATCTTTTATGAGGCCATCGGGCGTTTCTTCCAGCCGCCCGAGATCAGCAGCATGCCCCTCATCGTCATCGCCGGGTTGGGGTTGGCGGTCAACCTCCTGGGGGTTTATGTGCTGATGCCCAGCCGGGAGGAGAACCTCAACCTGCGGTCGGCCTTTATGCACCTGCTGTTCGACTCCTTTGCCTCCCTGGCGGCCATTGTGGCCGGGGTGGCCATCTACCTGAAGGGCTGGTACTGGTGCGACCCCCTGGCCGGGGTCATCGTGGGGGTGATGATCATTTACGGCAGCTGGCGGCTGGTCTGGGAGGCCGCCGACATCCTGCTGGAGTCCACCCCCCGGCACCTCCAACTGGACGAAGTGCAGCAAGCCCTGGAGAGCCACCCGGCCGTAAAGCTGGTGCACGACCTCCACATCTGGACCATCGCGTCCGGCATCTATGCCCTGAGCGTCCACGTGGCCATTGACGGCGGGCCAGAGAACCGGGACTGCCTCACCTGGGAGCTGGAGGAGCTGTTGCGCCGCCGCTTCGGGTTAGAGCACAACACCATCCAGCTGGAAGGCCCTGATTTTCACGACCCCCAGGTTTGCCCCTTGCAGCGCCTGGAGAAATTGACCGGCTGACGCGGCCGCCGCCCCTCGCGGTCCGCTTTCCCTGAACCGACGACTACACCCGAGGAGAAGCCATGAAATCCAACCGCTGGGAGCTGAAGCCCGAGAGCTTGCGCGCCTTTATCGACCCGGAGTCCCTGGGGTTCGAAACCACCCTGGACGTTACGCCCGCCAAAGAAAAGGTGGTGGGCCAGGACCGGGCGGTCCGCGCCCTGGAGTTCGGCCTGGGGGTCAGGGACCTGGAATACAATATCTTCGTGGCCGGGCCGCCCCGGGCCGGGAAGACCGAGACTATCATGGCCTACGTCCAGGAGCTGGCGGCCAAGGAGCCGGCGCCGCCCGACTGGATCTACGTGCACAACTTCAAGGACCCGGAAAAGCCCCAGGCCATGAGCCTGCCCCCGGGGAAAGGCCGGGTCCTCAAGACCGACATGGAAGAGCTCATCTCCAGCCTAAAGGTGCAGATCCCGGAGGTGTTCGAGAGCGAAGACTACTCCAACCGGCGGGAAACCCTGATGCACAGTTTCACCCAGGAACGCAACCAGGTCCTCCAGGGGCTGGACGCCAAGGCCGGAGAGGAGGGTTTCATCCTCAACATCTCCCCCACCGGGCTCATGATCTTTCCCGGCAAAGACGGCAAGCCCTTGAGTGAAGAGGAGCTCAAGGCCTTGGCCGACGAAGCAAGGGAGCAGCTGCGCCTGAAGTCCACGGCCCTGCACACGGAGATGAACGAGGCCATCCGCAAGATCCGCAAGATGGAAAAGGAATACCAGGAAAAAGAGAAAAAGCTGGATCAGGACGTGGCTATGTACGTGGTGGGGCACCACATGGAGGATCTGCTGGAAAAATATAAAGACCTGCCCCAGGTGACGGCCTATCTCAAGGACGTGCAGGAAGACATCCTGAGAAACATCGACGACCTGAAGCGCCGACCCAGCGCCCCGGGTCCGTTCCCGTTCCCCACCCCGGAGCCCAGCTTCACCCAGTACCAGGTGAACGTCTTCGTGGACCACTCCCAGACCAAAGGGGCCCCGGTGGTCATGGAAAACAACCCCACCTACCCCAACCTGTTCGGGGCGGTGGAGCGCCGGGCCCAGTTCGGCGCCCTGGTCACCGACTTCACCCTGATCCGGGCCGGAGCCCTCCAGCGGGCCAACGGCGGCTACCTCATCCTGGAGGCCATGGACCTGCTGCGCTGGTTCTTTTCCTACGACGCCCTGAAGCGCTGCCTGAAGAACGGGGAAATCAAGATCGAGGACCCGATGGAGATGTTCGGCATCATCACCACCAAGACGCTGCAGCCCCAGCCCATCCCCCTGGACATCAAGGTCATCCTCATCGGGGACCCCTACGTCTACCAGATTCTCTACATCTACGACGAAGACTTCCACAAGCTCTTCAAGATCAAGGCCCACTTCGACTGGCGGATGAAGAAGAGCGACGACCACGTGCGGAAGTTCTGCGATTTGGTGGCCGGCTTCATCAAGGAGAAGCAACTGGCCCCGCTGCACAAGACGGGGATGGCCCGTCTCCTGGAATACGCCGGGGAACTGGCCGGGCACCAGCAAAAAATCACCCTGCAGCTCATGGAGGTGTTGGACGTTTTAAAAGAAGCCAACTATTGGGCCCGGAGCAACACCCACGAAGTGATCTTCGGCGACGACGTGGACAAGGCCATCGAGGAGAAGACCTACCGGGCGAATCTGCCGGAAGAGAAGATGCAGGAGTTCATCGACGAAGGCATGCTCTTCATCGAAACGGCAGGCGGGGTGGTGGGCCAGATGAACGGGCTGTCGGTTTACACCCTGGGGGACCACGCCTTTGGAAGGCCCAGCCGGATCACCGCCACCGTCTCGCTGGGCAAGGACGGGGTGGTGGCCATCGACCGGGAGGCCCAACTGGCCGGGAACATCCACAACAAGGGGGTGCTCATCCTGGCGGCTTATCTCAAGAGCCGCTTTGCCCAGAACAAGCCTCTGACCCTGTCCGCCAGCCTCACCTTCGAGCAGAGCTACGGCATGGTGGAGGGGGATTCGGCCTCCATGGCGGAGCTGGTGACGCTGATCTCCGCCCTGGCCGAGGTGCCCCTGGCCCAGAACATCGCCATGACCGGCTCCATGAGCCAGCGGGGCGAGGCCCAGCCCATCGGCGGGGTCAACTGGAAGATCGAGGGTTTTTATAAGGTCTGCGAAGCCAGGGGGCTGGACGGCAAACAAGGGGTCATCATCCCCAAGAGCAACGTCCAGGACCTGATGCTGAAGAAGGAAGTGGTGGACGCGGTCAAAAAAGGTAAATTTCACATCTGGGCCGTGGGCCACGTGGACGAGGCCCTGGCGGTCTTAACCGGCCTGCCCGCCGGGAAGCGCCTCCCTGACGGCACTTTCGAGCCGGACACCGTAAACTGCAAGGCGGACCAGAAGCTCAAGGCGATGATGGAACTGGCCCGGGAGCTGATGAAGGGGGAAGAGGAAGGCAAAAAGCCCGCGCCCTCAGCCCCGGCGCCAGCCTGCGGGCGGTGACCGGGCCATAACCCAAAGTAATTGGGGACGCATATTGGTTCCCAAGCCCGGTATGACACCTCATAATCTCTATGACATTCAAACCATGCTTTTTTTTAACCCCCCTTTGCTAAAGGGGGGCAGGGGGGATTATCATAACCATTTGATATTACCTCTAAATCTCCCCTTTCAAAAAGGGGGATTTATTTCCCCCAAGCCAAATTTCCCGGCTAATTTAATGCCGATCAATGATGAATCACCACCCTCAGCGTGGGAACCAGACCGCAAATCGGAATCAACTCCCATGCCGTTAAGGAGATTTTCATGAGACAGATCAGGATCCTGCTGCTGACTGCAGTGCTCTTGGCCGCCCTGGCCGTCCCCGCGGCGGCCGCCGGCGGCGCCGCCGGCATGTCCCCGGAGGAGGCCGTGGGCAAGCTCAAGGAAGGCAACGAGCGCTACGCGGCGGGCCAGCCCCAGCACCCCCGCCAGACCAGGGAGCGCCGGGCCCTGACCGCGGGCCAGGGGGAGCACCCCTTTGCCACGGTCTTGTCCTGCTCCGATTCCCGGGTGCCGGTGGAGCTCATCTTCGACCAGGGCATCGGGGACCTCTTCGTGGTGCGGGTGGCCGGCAACGTGGCCGCCACCGATGAGATCGGCTCCATCGAGTACGGCGTGGACCACCTGGCCACCCCGGTGGTGGTGGTCCTGGGGCACAGCCAGTGCGGGGCGGTGACTGCGGTGGTGGAAAACGCCAAGCTGCCGCCCAATATCGCCAAACTGGTGGCCCCCATCAAGCCGGCCGCGGCCAAGGCCAAGGCGGCAAACCCCGAGGCCGCCAAAGAGGCGTTGATCGCGGCGGCCATCAAGGATAACGTCCGCCAGGCCATGGAGGACCTGTTCCAGAAGAGCTCCTTTATCAGGGCCCAGGTGCAGGCTAAAAAGACCAGGGTGATCGGGGCCTTTTATGACCTCGACACCGGCCAGGTGGAATGGCTGGGGCCGCACCCGGACCAGGACAACTGGATAGGCGCCAAGGGCAAGGGCCCGGGCGCCAAGCCGGCTAAAGCGGGGAAGAAGGCCAAGAAGGCCGACGAATAATAAATGGGCTGTCCCCCGAGCGGGGGAGAGGGGATAAGAGGAAGGAACTTTTGACAATTGCTATATGCGGTCAACCTTTTTAATTGAAATGGTGGCACAGGCTTCCAGCCTGGGCGGCACGGTAAAGCCTGCGGCTACCAGGTAGCCTTTCCACCTGAAAATACGAGATTCTTCGCGGCGCTCAGGATGACAGATGGGTGATTTGGGGGGTACAACATCCACTAGGGAAAGAAACCGGGGCCGAACTTTTGGAGCCTTCGGGAGGCGGGGAGCACCGGCGAGACGCCTGCGCCCCGATAATCCCCCCGCCACCTGTAGGACGCGGGGGGAAGAAAGGGGAATCAGGCCGATTCGATGTAGGCGTAGGCCGAATGGTTGTGGATGGACTCGAAGTTTTCCGACTCCACCGCGTACCAGGTGAAGTTGTCGTCCTGGCGGAGCTTGTGGGCGATCTCCCGGACCACGTCCTCCACGAACATGGGGTTGGCGTAAGCCTTCTCGGTGACGAGCTTTTCATCCTGACGCTTCAGGAGGGCGTAGACTTCGCACGACGCGGACTTTTCCACGGTGCGAATGAGGTCCTCGATCCAGAAAAATTTTTTATAGCGCACCTGCACCCGGACTTCGCCCCGCTGGTTGTGGGCGCCCACCAGGCTGATCTCCTTGGAGCAGGGACACAGGGTGGTGATGGGCACCGTGATCCCCACCACCAGGTCCAGGCGGCCGTCTTCGTTCAGGGAGCCCTTGAAATTGCAGATGTACTCCATCAGCCCCCGGGCCCGGGTCACCGGGGCCTCCTTGTCGATGAAGTAGGGAAAGGTCATTTCGATGTGGGCCGACTGGGCGTGGAGGCGGCGCCGGGTCTCTTCCAGGATGGCGCCGATCTTCTTCAGGCTGATGTCCCGGCGGTATTCGCTCAGGATCTCGATGAACCGGCTCATGTGGGTGCCCTTGTGGCGGTGGGGCAGATTGACGTACATGTTGATCCGGGCCACGGTGTGTT
>JBGPBR010000052.1:0-9003 GCA_041481325.1 Desulfobaccia bacterium | reverse complement strand
GCGTTCCAGGGACGCGGGGTGGGAATCGAGGAAGTAGGTGGTCATAAACGGGTCTTTTTCATCCACCCCGGCCACCCGTTCCCACACCGCCGCGCCCTTGTCCAGGTCATAGCCCGCCTGGAAGGCGTACCACGCCCCGTAGGCGTCGGCTTCCAGCTCGTCCTGCCGGGAAAAGACGCTCTCCACCGCGTCCTGGACCACCCGTCGCACCCCGGGGTCCACCCCGGCGCGCTTCCAATCCAGGAGGCGGCTCAGGGAAAAGGTGCTGAACGCGGTTACCGTCTCCCCCAGGAACTTTCCCAACTCCCGGTGGACCGCGCCCCGGATCAGGTGGCCCTGGGCGTGGTGCGCCAGTTCATGGCCCACCACCACGGCCAACTCGTCGTCGTTGAGGCAGAAACTCACCAGACGCTGGGTCAGGATGACCTGGCCCGGCGCCGCGTAGGCATTGATGGTGCGGTCCTGGGTCTTCACCAGGATGGCGTACTCCGCCGGCAGGTGCTGGGGATAGAGCATTAGGTTGAATTTTTCCTCTTGCCGCTGCACCAGCAGTTCCACCGGTCCCCGGCGATAGCGCCCCTGGGCCTCCAGGCCGAGATGCTTCAGGTCCAGCATGAGGGCCGCCAACAGTTCTCCGGGGAGGAGGATGGAAAAAGCGTCGTGATGGGTGCGGCTGGTCTTGTAGCGGGACTCGGCGCGGCCCCCGCCGGTGAGCACCGAAAAATCCTGGAACGCCTCCCGGGTGGTGCGAATCTGCCGGTCGAACTCCTGCACCCAGGCGGGGAGCGGCCAGTTGTTCACCGCCAGGATGAGGTCTCCGGCTTGGAGACCGGCGTCATGGGCCGGCGACGGCCGCCAGACATGGTCCACCGCCACTTTCCCGGTGGCGGTGACCCACCAGTTGAAGCCCAGAAACGGGTAAGTGCGGCCGTGAATCTGGGGCAGACAGGGCAGCAGGCGCAGAAAGACCCGGGAGACCCGCTCCGAGGACCAGTTTTGATAGGGGTGGCGCCGGGCCGCGGCCAGTTGGGCCGCCTCCTGGCCGTGATCGGTGGCCGCCGGGCGGGTCACCTCGGCGCAACCGGTCAGCCAGACCAGAAATAAAAATAGGGGCAAGAGGAGGATTGTCCGCTTTCTCAAAACCGCCACCTGAAGGAGGCCCCGGCAGTCATGAGGCGGTAATTGTCCACCCATTCCCGGAAGTAAAAGTAGTGCAGGTCCAGGTAAAAATTATGCACGAACTCCCACTCCAGGGCCGCCAATCCCTGGAGAGCCGGGCCGAAATCGCCATGCTGGGTCACCCCCTGCACCGTGCCCTGGAGGATGAGGGTAGGCAGGCGGTAAATCTGGCGGTCGAAGTCCAGGCCCAGGCCGAAGGCGTGGTAGGCGTGGGGACTGAAATAGGCCTGGTGCTGCTCCCGGTAGGCCGCCAGGTAGTAGTGGGGGGTGAGGTCCAGGTGCATGCGGGGCCGGCCCACAGCCTGCCAGGTGAGCCCCTGATAGAGGGTGAGCCGCCGGTTCTGGTCCGAATAGAAGGCCCCGGCCGCGGTGCCCCGCCAATCCAGGCCCGGCTGGAATTGATGGGTGTAGGACAGGTCCACCTGGTGATAGCTGATGACCGGCGCCTCGGTCAGGTTCAGCACCGACTGGTAGAGGCGGGGAAAGACGTAGGATTCCTGGTCGAAGATATCCCGGCGGCTGTATCTCAGGGCCGCATCGGTCCTGGAGGTGGGGGAAAAACCCAGCTCCAGGGACCCTAAGAAGCGGTTCCGGTCGTCTTTTTCGGTAAGGCCTAGCCCGGCGGTAGTGTCCACCAGGTGGGGGGGGAGGGGGAACGGGATCCACTTCGCCCCCTGCTGCACCACCTCCCGGTCCACCCGCTTCCAGTAGCGCCGGAGGATGATCTCGCCGCTCAGGCGCAGCCGGTCCTCCACCGCCAGGGGGCCGAGGCCCAGGGAGACTTCGGCCCGGCGCAGGCGAGCCGCGGCGCTGGTCTGCTGGCTGTATACCTGGTTCAGGCCCAGGTCCAGGGGACCCTGCTTGACGTTTGGGCGGTTCTGGTGGTATTCCCGGTACTCGGCCCCGAGGCGCGCCGGCAGCACCTTGGTGATCCAGAAGGCGCCTTCCAGGCGGAAGATGCCGCCGTAGAGCCGGTTGCTGTCGGTGAAGAACAGCGATTCGGGCTGGACGATGGGGAGCACGTCGGTGAGAAAGGCCGGCAGGTAGTTGCTCAGCCCCAGGCCCCGGGGCTCCCGGCCGAAGCGGGAAAACTGCCAGGGCCGCTGCGCCTCTTCGGGGCGGCGCTCCCCCCGGGAATAGGGGAAGCCCCGGGAAGCCATCTGGGGGCGCATCTCCTGGCGAACGTACTCCAGTTCGTTCAGGAGTTCCACGTCCTGGGGGGCCTGCCTCAAGGCCTCGGCGTAGTCCCGGTAGGCTGCGGCCCAATTTCCCCGGGCCTTGGCCCCCCGGGCCTTGGCCACCCGGGCCGCCTGGGTGCCGGGCTGAGCCCGGATGATGGCTTCGTAGAGGTCCCCGGCCCCCTTGTCGCCCATGGCCTCCAGCACCCTGGCCTTTTCCATGAGCCACTCCTCCCGGGGAATCTTGCCTTCCAGGCCGGCCAGGTTGTTGAGGGCCTCCTGGTAGCTGTGTTCCCCCCGGCAGGCCCGAGCCAGGAGCAGCAGGGCCTGGGGCCGGTCCGGGGACTCGGCGGGGATTTGGGCCACCATGGCCTTGACCCCTTCATACTGGCCCCGCATCAGGTAGAGGCGGGCCATCTCCAGGGGCACCCCGGGCTTGTCCTTCTCCTTTCCCAGGGTGGCCAGGGCCTGGCCCCACTCCTTCCGGTCCAGCTGATGGTTCAGGAGGAGAGCCGCGATCTTCGGGTCTTGGGGCCTGAGCTTCAAGGCCTGGCGCAGATAGCCCGAGGCGGCCTGCTTGTCCCCCAATTCCCCGGCCAGCCAGGCCAGCCCCACCAGTTCCCCGGGGTTATCTGGCCATTTGTGGCGGCGATACTCATTGAGCACGTGCAGCAGGTAGTCCATCTTGCCGGCCTGGCGCCCCAACTGGCCGTCGAAATAGGCCAGGGCCGCGGCATATTCGGGCCCCCCCACCCGGATGCCGGGGACGCGGTCTACTAAGTGGTTAAGATCTTCATAACGGGGCAACTTTGGCAGAACCGCGGCCAGGATGAGGAGCGACGGGTGGTGGTAGCGGTCCCGGTGCAGGTTCTCCAGAACCAAATCCGTGGCCCGCTTCAGGTCCTTGGGGTCCGGGGAGTGGAAGTAGCACCGGGCCACCAGGGCCCGTTCCTGCAGGGTCAGGTCGGGCAGGGGCTCCAGCTCCGTATGCGCCAGCTTCAGGGCCTTGGCATATTCCCGGCTGCTCAAGTAAGCCTCGATGGCCGCGGCCTTGACCTGCGGGGCCCGGGGCTGCTCCTGGCGCAGGCGGTTCAGAATATCCAGGGCCTCGGGACCCCGGCCCAGATAAGTCAGGATCCGGGCCTTGGCCAGGCGGCCGGCCGGGTCCTGGGGGGATTTCTTCAGGAACAGGTCATAATGCCGGAGGGCCCCCTCCAGGTCCCCCAGCCACAGGAAGAGATGGGCCTGCTCAGCCAGGAGCCGGGGGTCCTCGGGCACCGGGCAGGCCTTGAGTTCCCGGGCCGCTTCCTGCCAACGGCCGGCCTGAAGCAGCAGGCTGAGGCGCCGCAGGCGCAGCCCCACGTCATCTTTGAGCTTCAGGGTTTCCGCGTATTGAGCCAGGGCGCCCTCCAGGCCCTCGGGCTGAAAAGACAGGGCCTCGGCCAACTGCCGCCGCACCTCCGCATCCCGGGGATTTTTCTCCAGATAGGCGTTAAAATAATGGGCCGCCTGGCCCCAGTGTTTCTGATAGAAATGGAGCTGGCCCAGGAAGAGCTGCACCTTGGGGTCCCGGCGGGTTTCCCCCGGCAGCGGTTGCAGCACCGCCACCGCGTCCTGGTAGCGCCGGGCGTAAGAATAGGTCAGGGCCGCTTCCCAGCGCAGCTCGCCGGTTAAGAGCTGCCGGCGTCCGGCCTCGTCCCACATGGCCGCGGCCTTGGCAAAGTGGCGCCCCTGGCCGTAGAGGCGGGCCAGGTTGATGATGGTTTCCCGGTGGGTGTCGCCGGCCTCCCAGGCGGCCCGGTATTCCTTGAGGGACCCGGCGAAATCCCCGGTGAGCAGCAGCTCCAGGCCGTACCAGCGCCGCAGCTCGGGCTCCGGCTCCTCCCGCATCAGGGGGGCCAGCACCCCGGCCGCTTCGGGGTGATTGCCCTTCCGGGCCCAGAGCCGGGCCAGGGCCAGGGCGTACTCCCGCTTGCCCTGGTAATGGCCGTAAAGCCAGAGGTAATGGGCCAGGGCCCGGTCCACGTCCTGGGCGGCCTCCGCATTCTGGGCCGCCTCCCGGCGCAAGGCGGCGTCCCCGGCGGACTTTTCCAGGAGGCGCTGGTAGATCCAGCCCGCGGCCTGGTAATCCCGCTGCCAATAATGGAGCAAGGCCAGCCGGTGCAGGGCTGCCTGGTTCTCCGGAAACTGGGCCGCTTCCTCCTCCTGCAGAGGCAGGGCCTCGGAAAAGCGGTCCAGGGAGAGCAGCAGTTCCAGCAACTGCCGCCGCACCAGGGGGTCCCGGTCGACTTTGTAGAGGCGCTGATAGTAGGTGACGGCCAGTTCCCGGTCCTCGGGACGCCCTGCCGCCAACGAGGCGGCGCAGGCCAGGATTTGCGGGTCTTCCTTATCTTTGAGGAACTCGGCCAACAGCTCCAGGGCCTCGGGCCGGCGGCCCAGGAGGTCCAGGGCCTGGGTCTGGATCCTCAGGGCTTCCAGGGCCCCGGGGGCCCGGGCCCGGACCGCGCCGGCCACCTCCAGGGCCTCCCGGGGCTGGCCGGTCACCAGGTGCATCCGGCCCAGAAACAAGCCGTAGTCCGCCTGGTCCGGGTCCCGGGTCCAGGCCTTCCGGACCAGCTCCAGGGCCCGGGGGTTGTCGCCCCGGTGGAGGGCGTCCAGAGCCAGGCGGTTTAGGGACGGGGCCGAGCGCCAGAAGTCGGGGTCCTGGTGCCAGGCGAGGCCAAAGACCGCGGTCAAAAACCCCAGGGGAAGAAGCAATACCAGCCAGCGCCGCCTCTTAGCCATAAACTTGCCTCGGATCCATGGCGGGGTGAAAGCGGCACCCGGCCAGCACCGCCAGCACCAGGTCCGCCATCACCCAAATAATGAAGGCCGAAAAGAGGGAATTGCAGAGCACCACCCCGGGCGAGGCCCAGCGCTGCCAGAGGGAAATCAGGGGGAGGGTGCCGTGCAGGCCGATGAGGACCAGTTGCGGCGCCAACTGCCACCAGCCGCTCTGCTCGGTGAAGGGCTGCAGGTTGTTGGCCTGGTAGGGAGGCTTGCGGCCCGGCGGATAGACCAGGGCCGCGAGGATGGCCAGGGCGTGCACCGGAAACAGGCCGCAAAACATCTTGAGCTGCTTCAGGGCCGCCTGGCGGAAGAAGAGAAACCGGAACATGAGAACGGTGGCGGTTAGATAGGCGCTCCGGAGCAGCAGGTAGCCGAGCTCGTGGCCCTTAAGCACGGTGCTTCCCCCCCAATACATGAACAGGGGAACCGCGTAAAAAATGGGAAACACCAGGCCGCTGGCCAGGTAGCTCAGCATGACGATGAGAAAATGAGACCTTTGCCGCCAGTTCAGGCCTTTTTTCAAGAGAGGGTTGTCCCAGAAGAACAACCGCATGGCGTCGAGACACCACTGGAAGCGCTGGCGGTAGACCCCGGCCAGGGAGGCCGGGGCCAGCCCCCGGGAAAGGGGATAGGGATAGTAAATTCCCTGCCAGCCCCGGCTCAGCAACTCGTAGGAAGTGGTGAAGTCTTCCACAATGTTCCAGGTGGCGAAGCCGCCCGCCTCCTGAAGGGCCCGGCGGCGGTACATCACCCCGGAGCCGCAGGAAATCACGGCGTTGGCCTGGTCGTTGCTTAATTGCAGGGTTTCATAGAAAACCTGGTCGGCGTTGTAGAAGGGATCGCCTTCCGGCAGGAAAAAGGCTTGCTTGCTCTGGACATAGGCCACCCGGGGCATTTTGAAGAAACCCGCCAGCCGGGGGACGATCTCGGGCGCGGGCACCTGGTCCGCATCCAGGACCAGAATCAACTCCCCGGCGCTGTGCATCAGGCCATAGTTGAGGTTGCCGCTCTTGGAATCCGTGCCGGCATCGGGCCGGGAGCGGTAGTGAAACCCCAGGGACCGGGCCAGGGCCGCCACCTGGGGAGAGGCCCCGTCATCCAGGACAAAGACCTGGAGCCCGGGATAAGCGATCCGTTTGACGCCTCTGAGGGTGGTGGCGATCACCTCCAGGGGTTCGCCGCAGCACGGGATGAACAGGTCCACGGTTTGATTTTGCTCCCCCGCCAGCCCCTCGGGGGAGTGGCCCCGGAGATGCCAGACATCCAGGGCCAGCAGGGTCAGAAGGAGGAAGGAGAGGATTTCGGCGGCGAAAAAGAAAAGGTCAGGCAGCCCCCGGCTTCCCAGGACCATCCGGCCCATCCAGACCAGGTAGGCAAACCCTAAGGCCAGGGTCAGCAAAGAGAAGGCCAGGGCGTACAATCGGCGGCCGCGGTCCCGCTGGTCCAGGTAGCGCCGGTAAGGCAGGCGGCCCCAAAGATCGGCCCAGAAAAAAAAGAGGGGATTCTTACGCATGCAAGAATCCCCCCAGGTGCGCCGGTCTCTTGGCCTTGAGTTCTCGCGGCCGGCCTGCATCATAAACATTCCCTCCTTGGAATGCAGACGGTGAAGGTTTATCAGAGCCCGGCTGTTATCCTCTTACCCGGAAAAACCCTAATAGGGTATTAGGAAAAACCTAATAATCAATTAGGGAATCCCCTATGGCCATATAATTATTTACATATTTTATTTATTAGCTATAACCTCAGCCATTGCTACCGGCGTTTTAATTGAATTGATTACTGCGCCCCCATCGGGGCGGCACCGGGAATATTTCTATCCGGAAAAGGTTCGATGGCGCGACCCAGGCGGCGGCGACCGGGACGGCAGCCGCGGCCCAGGATGGTCCGGAAGTCTAAGGGGGGGTCTAAGAGGCTGGAGGAACCGCGCAACCAGACGGCAAACCCGCACCTCCTCTGGCCGGCCCCTGTCATAAACCTTCCCTCCCTTTCGTGCTGAGGGTGAAGGTTTATAAATGCCCTCTTATCCTTTTTTACCAGCATTTAAAATAATTTGTAAAGCATAAAATGAAATAAATTATTAACCAAATGGTTAATATTTATTTATAAACTACTTAACTATCTATCCTAATTAATAATTATGGTTTTATGGCAATTAGGTTCCACCGGGAGACCGGGATCCGGCCTGGCCGGTTCCCATGGCAAGCCTTTGGGGGACCACTTGTTATCGGACGACTTTTTGTCCTTAGAGGCTCAAGGCCGGGTAGCCCAGGAGGCGGTTCACTTCCGCGGCCAGCTCCGGCGAGGGGGTGAGAAAGAGGTCCTCGGGAAGGGCCAGGACCCCTTCCCCCCGGGGGTCCAGGAAGTGGAGGAAGGCCGGCACCGGCCCCCGGTGGCGGGTCAGGATTTCCTTGAGGGCGGCCAGCTGTCCCCGGCTGACCGCGGCAGCCCTGATTCGCAGGTCCAACCGCGCCGGCCAGGGAGGGACGGCCGTCACCAGGGGGGCGATCTCCAGGGCCCGCAGCTTGGGGCCCTGTTCTTCCTGGACCACGTTGGCCCTGAGCCACAGGGGCAGACTGGGCTGGCGCAGGAGTTCGGCGGTCTTTTCAAAGAGGTCGCCGAAGACCAGCACCTCGGCGCTGCCCGCCAAATCCTCCACTCCGAGGATGGCAAATCTCCCGCCCTTCCTGCCCACCTTCTCGGTGAGGGAAGTGACCACCACCCCCAGGATCACCTCCTGGAAGTCGGGAATTTCGGCCAGGTCCGCGGTGGTGGTCTTGATGCGGGTCTTCAGCAGGGTGCGATGGGCGTCCAGGGGGTGGCCCGAAAGGTAGACGCCCAGGGCTTCCTTTTCCCGGGCCAGCTTGAGGGATTTGTCCCAGGGCGGCGCCTCCGGGAGCCAGTCGTCCTCATGGGGCTCGGCCAGGCCGCCGAACATGGACATCTGCTTGGTGGCCTGGAGGCGCTTCTGGGTGTTCACCTTTTCCAGGGCGTCTTCCAGGCCGGCCATGAGGCGGGCCCGCCGGGGCTGCAGAGAGTCGAAGGCCCCGGCCTGGATGAGGGCCTCCAGGACCTTGCGGTTGACCTTGTTCAGACTGATGCGCTCCAGAAAGTCCCGGAAGCTCTCGAAGCGGCCCGCGCCCCTGGCCTCCAGGATCTCCTGGATGGCTCCCAGGCCCACGTTTTTCACCCCTGCCAGGCCGAAGCGCACCTTGCCGTCTTCCACGGTAAAGTCCCGCTGGCCGCGGTTGATGTCCGGGGCGAGCAGCTCGATCCCCTGGTCCCGGGCCTCCATGATGTGTTTGGCCAGGGCCGCGGTGTTGTTGATTTCGCTGTTTAGGACCGCAGCCAAAAAATCCAGGGGATAGTGGGCCTTGAGATAGGCCGTCTGGTAGGCGATGAGGGCGTAGGCGGCGCTGTGGGACTTGTTGAAGCCGTAGCCCGCGAATTTTTCGATGAGTTTAAACAGCTCCCCGGCCCTGGCCGCGGGCACCCCGTTTTGCTTGGCCCCGGAGACGAACCGGTCCCGCTGGGCCGCCATCACCGCCTGGTCCTTCTTGCCCATGGCCCGGCGCAGCAGGTCGGCCTCCCCCAGGGAGAACCCCGACACCGCCGCGGCAATCTGCATCACCTGCTCCTGGTAGAGGATGACCCCGTAGGTCTCCTTCAGGATGGGCTCGAGCTGCGGCAGGGAGTATTCGACCTTGGCCTCGCCGTGTTTGCGCCTGACGTAGTCGTCGTCCATGCCGGACTCCATGGGGCCCGGCCGGTACAGGGCCACCAGGGCCACCACGTCATCAAAGACGGAAGGTTTCAGGCG
>JBGPBR010000051.1:0-9185 GCA_041481325.1 Desulfobaccia bacterium | reverse complement strand
CCCAAATCGGTGGTGATCACCGCGGATGACGCCCACCAGACGGTTTTCACCGAGATGCTGCCCCTGGTCAAGGCCTACAATATTCCCGTGACCCTGTTCATTTACCCGTTGGCCGTTTCCAATGCCTCCTACGCCATGACCTGGCAGCAGTTGCAGGACCTCAAGCAGACCGGCCTCTTCGACCTGCAGTCCCACACCTTCTGGCACCCCAATTTCAAGAGGGAAAAGAAAAAGCTGACGTCGACTGATTTTCAGAAGCTGGTGGACACCCAGCTGCAGAAGGCCAAGAGCGTGCTGGAAAAACGGCTGGGGGGCGCGGTGGACCTGTTGGCCTGGCCCTTCGGCATCTACGACGATTTTCTGGAAAAAGAGGCCGAGAAGGCCGGCTACGGAGCGGCCTTCAGCATTGACCGCCGGCACGCCGGCAAATCCGAGCAGGTTATGGCCCTGCCCCGCTACCTGATGGCCAACGGCGACGGCCTCAAAGGCTTTGCCGCCATCATCACCGGGCAGGCGGCGGCAAAGAAACCCGCGGCCCGTTAGCCCGGCTCAGGTGCGGCTGACGGCAATCTCATGGCCGCCGGCGCCGCGGCGTCAACTAATTTTCGGGGGTGGCCCAAATTGGCCGTGACGTTTAGCCGGCGCGGCACCGGCGGCAAGCCTAGGCCCCTGGTTTGATGGCGACTTTGGATAACCCGGCTGGTTTACCCTGGGGGAGACATGGTTAAGAAATTATGCCTGGCAATGATGTTCATCAGCGCCCTTTTCTTGATGTCCGGTTGCTGATCCGGAGGCAAGGGACTGCGGTCCGGCAGCCCCCAGCCACAAGACTCACAGGAGAACCGGTAGCGACTGCGCCTGCGGCTCACTCGTATATCATGAAAATACGGCGCCGACGCATCGGTGGCGCCGGAACCGGACCCCGTAATTCCTGAGCCCAGGGCTCAGCCGTAAGACATGAAAAGATGGTGGCGCGGGCGTCCCCGCCCGCCACCTTTGGTAGCCGCAGGCCCTTACGAGAAACCT
The DNA here is from genome assembly GCA_041481325.1 of Desulfobaccia bacterium. Lineage (GTDB taxonomy): Bacteria > Desulfobacterota > Desulfobaccia > Desulfobaccales > 0-14-0-80-60-11 > DASWLF01. The sequence goes on along the minus strand of JBGPBR010000051.1, from coordinate 8,159 downwards.
GCACCGGACACCCGGGGGCGGGGGTCCAACATTTTCCCAAGCTGCGCTTGGGCAAGGAAGCTGGTGGGCCGTGCCCACCCTACAGTTTTATCGCTATCTCGAAACTCGAAACTTTTCCAAGTAAAGCAGATTAAATCGCCGCGACGGAGAGATGGATGAAGAGATTTCTGGTAATTTTGTTTTTTTTGGGGGTGGGCCTGGTTCTGGCCGCCGGGGCCCAGGCGGCCCAGGAGGGCAAGGTCGTTGACGCCGACAGCAGGGAGCCCGTCGACGGAGCGGTCGTCACCCTGGGCGACGAGGTCGCCCACACCGGCAGCGACGGCTTTTTTCGCCTGGAGACCGGCGGCGAGACTCTGAAATTGCGGGCTGCGGGTTACAAGCGCCTGGAGGTCGCCACCGCGGAACTGAAAAACCCAACTTCTGAAATCCCCCTGACCCCCTTCAAGGTGAAGGCCCTCTATCTCACCGTCTACGGCATCGCCACCAAACTGCGGGAGGCCGCCCTGGAGACCATCGCCCGGAACCGCATGAACGCCCTGGTTATCGACTTCAAGGGCGACCGGGGCATAATTCCCTTCAAGGTAGATCTGCCCCTGGCGGAGGAAGTGGGGGCGCAAAAGTTGATCCTGATCAAGGACATGCCGGCCCTCATGGGGCGCCTGAAGGAAAAGGGGCTCTACCTCATCGCCCGCATCGTGGTCTTCAAAGACGATCCCCTGGCCGCGGCGAAACCGGAGTTGGCCGTCCGGACCAAGGGCGGCGGGGTGTTCCGTGATCGGGAAAAGTTGCGCTGGGTCGACCCCTTCAGGAAAGAGGTCTGGGATTACAACATCGCCATCGCCAAGATTGCCGCGGAGCTGGGGTTCGACGAGATCCAGTTCGATTACGTGCGTTTTCCCGACAACCGGGGGGTGGGTTTCTCCCAGCCGGCCAACCAGGAGACCCGCACCGAGGCCATCACCGGCTTCCTGAAGGCGGCCCGCCAGGCCCTCACGCCTTATAACGTCATGGTGGCCGCGGACATTTTCGGCTACGTCCTGTGGAACCTGGACGATACCGGCATCGGGCAGAAGATCGGCCCCGCGATCCAGGCGGTGGACGTGGTCTCGCCCATGCTCTACCCTTCCGGGTACCATCTGGGGATTCCCAATTACCGCAACCCGGTGCAGCATCCTTACGAAATCGTCTATCTGTCGCTGAAACGGGCCCAGGAGCGCACCGGGGTTTCCCCCCGGCGCTTCCGTCCCTGGCTCCAGGCCTTTCGGGATTACGCCTTCCGGGGGGGCGACTTCAAGGAGGAACGGATGCGCATCCAGATCAAGGCCTCCGACGATTTCGGGGCCAGCGGCTGGATGTTCTGGAACCCGCGCAACATCTACCCCACGGGGAAGTTCACCAACGACCGCGACCAGGAGTGAGGCGGTAAGGCTCGCACCTACTTCTCCGCCTGGAGCCGCAGGGCGACCTGTTCTGCCAGATCTTTGGTGATGCTTCTCATGGCGCGGCTTTCCTGGATGGGGCCGGAATCGCCCCAACCTTTGGCCAAGGCTTCCTGCTTCCTGGTTAGGAATTCCTCCGGGCTTGAAGCCAGATCTCTCCACAATAACAACTTCTGGAGGGCATGGCGTTCAGGAGAGGAAAAATCCTTTTCGAGATCGAAGACCTCGCCTTTTCTGGTCGTATAGAGCATAGGTAAATTTTTAGTATTAAGAGATTAAGTGCGCCAAGATAGGGTATAAGCAAATCCCGATAAGAACAATCTCGAGATGCCCCTGATGCTTTCCGGCCGTTTTAGCCCCGTATTTATCGCGGTCGGCGTGGCCGTCATCCTGGCGGGTTTAGCCGGCTGCATCCAGCCGCCGGCGCCGCCCCCTGCCAGGTTGGAGCCGGCGCCCTCCACCCCGGAGCCGCGGCCGGAGCCGGCCGCGGCGCTTCCTGAGGTCCAGGACCCCCGCTTCGCCCGTCTCGACCAGGTGGTCCGGCAAGAGATCGCCGCCGGGAAGGTCCCAGGGGCTGTGGTCCTGGTGGGCCACCAGGGCCGGATCGTCTACCGCCGGGCCTTCGGCCGGCGCTGCGTGGAGCCCCGGCCCCAGCCCATGGCCGCGGACACCGTCTTCGATCTCGCCTCCCTCACCAAGGTGGTGGCCACCACCACCGCGGTCATGCAGTTGGTGGACGCCCGTGCCCTAAGGCTGGACGATACCGTGGCCAGGCACTGGCCCGAATTCGCCCCAAACGGCAAGGGCCGCATCACCCTGCGGCAGCTCCTGACCCACACCTCCGGGCTGCGGGCCGGGGTGAATTCCCGGCCCCCCTGGTCGGACTACCGGGGGGCGCTGGCCGCCATCGCCGCGGACCGGCCCCTCAATCCTCCGGGAACCTCCTGCCGTTACAGCGACGTCAACTTCATCGTCCTGGGGGAGGTGGTGCGCCGGGTCTCGGGCCAGCCCCTGGACGTCTACTGCGCCCAAAAAATCTTCAAACCGTTGGGGATGAAACGCACCTCGTTTACGCCGCCGACAAGCTGGCAACCCTCTATCGCCCCCTGCGACCTGCAACACGGCCGGCTGCGCTGGGGCGAAGTGCAGGATCCCACTGCGGCTCGATTGGGTGGGGTGGCCGGTCATGCCGGGGTATTTTCCACCGCCGACGACCTGGCGCGGTTCGCCCAGATGCTGCTGGACCGCGGGGAGAGCCAGGGGCGGCGGATCCTCAGCCCCGAGGCGGTGGCGGCCATGACCCGGCCGCAGCCCCTGCCGGGAGGCTCCATCCGGCGCGGCCTCGGCTGGGATAGCCGCTCCCCTTACAGCAAGGAATTCAACGCCTCGTTCCCGGCCGGGTCCTTCGGGCACACCGGCTATACCGGCACCTCCATCTGGTGCGAGCCGCGCTCCAAGACCTTCCTGATCATTCTCACCAACCGGTTGCATCCCCACGGCCAGGGAGGGGTCAAGGCCCTGCGGGCCAAGACCGCGGCGGCCGTGGCCGCAGCCTTGTCCCTGGGACCTCCGGCGGGGATCGCGGCCCCGGGGAATTTCAGCCGGGGGGCGGGCCAGGGGCAGAGCGACGGACCTGAGCGGGTCCGCCCGGGGATCGAAGTCCTGGCGGCCTCCGGCTTCGCTCCCCTGGTGGGCAAGAGAATCGGGGTGATCACCAATCATACCGGGGTGGACGCCGCCGGCAGGTCGACCCTGTCCCGGCTGCTTCAGGCCCCGGGAGTGAAGGTGCGGGCCATTTTCAGTCCGGAGCATGGTCTGTCCGGCAACCTCGACGCCAAGGTCCAATCCGGGCGGGACCCGGCCACGGGGCTCCCGGTCCACAGCCTGTACGGCGAAGTCAAGCGGCCGACGCCCCGGATGCTTCAGGGGTTGGACGCCCTGGTCTACGACATCCAGGACGTGGGGGCCCGCTTCTACACCTACATCACCACCATGGCCTACGCCATGGAAGCGGCCGCGGCCGCGGGCCTGGAGTTCTACGTGCTGGACCGGCCCGACCCCGTCACCGCCGCCCTGGTCCAGGGCCCGGTGCTGGACCCGGGCTTGACCTCCTTTGTGGGCTATTTTCCCTTGCCGGTGCGCTACGGCATGACCCCCGGAGAGCTGGCCCGGCTCTTCAACCGGGAAAAGGCCATGGGGGTCAGGCTGCAGGTGGTGCGCCTGGAGGGGTACCGGCGGGAGGCCTGGTTTGACGAGACCGGCTTGCGGTGGATCAATCCCTCCCCGAACCTCAGGTCGCTGACCCAGGCGACCCTGTACTCCGGGGTGGCCCTGGTGGAGTCCGCCAATGTGAGCGTGGGCCGGGGCACCGCCACCCCCTTCGAAGTCGTGGGGGCCCCCTGGATTTCCGGGGCCCGGCTGGCCCGCGAGCTAACCCAACGCCGCATCCCCGGGGTGGCGTTCGAACCGGAGGTCTTTGTGCCCCGGGACAGCCGCTGCCGCGGGCAAAGATGCGAAGGGGTCCGTCTGCGCCTGGTGGACCGGACCGCGCTCGACGGGCCGGCTCTCGGGGTGGAACTGGCGGCCGCCCTGTACCGCCTCTATCCCGGGGAGTTTCAGATCGACCGGATCCTGAGCATGTTGGGGGCCCGGGAGGTCCTCCGGGCCATCAAGCAGGGGGATGACCCCCGGGAGATTCGACGCCGCTGGCAGCCGGGGTTGGAGCGCTTCCTGCGGCTGCGGGCCCGGTACCTGCTTTACTGAAGACGAAAGCGGTTTTGCGATTCTAAAGGTGACGCTTCATAATGGCCATGACCTGCAAAGCATGGTTTTTGCCCCTCCCCTTTTTTAAAGGGGAACAGGGGGATTATAATGAGGTGCTCCCCCGGCCCTCCCCTCAAGTTAACTCATTTTCTCATCCGAGTAATAAGTGCAGGCGAAGGCGCCGGCGCAACCTTTTGATGGTCCAGGCAGTTTCTGAGGGTTTCCAAGGGGTCTCGATTGCGCTTCAAGAGGCTACTTGGGGCGCGGCAAGTTTTACCGTGAAAGGCCATCCAGGGGCGGGTTTGAAACCCGCCCCTGAGCAACCCTGTCATTTTCGGGAGTGGCCCCGAATCGGCTAGGAAGGTTTATCCTGCCGTTGCTCATCTTCGCCCATCAGGTTGGGGGCCTTGGCCATTATCCGGACGCCGGCCTTCCTGATGCGGGCTCCGGCCCTTATCCGGGCGCCGCACCTCCGGTCGGGGGTCGCCATGGTACCCTTTATGCCAACCGGCGCCCTGCCCGCGATGATGTTGATCATAAAAATTCCGGTCATAACGGTGGCCTTGTTGGTGGCTGCGCCAATAGGGATACGTCCGGATAAAATTGTCCCGGTAATGGGGATTTCCCTGATACCACGCATGCCACATTGGGGCATACCACTGTGTCGGTCTGACGATATAGGTGGGAGCATAGGCATAATATGGGGCCCACCCATATTTCGGACCGAAGAAGTTATACAGGATCCCCTTCAAGAACCAATCACCATTGTAATAGACCCACGGGGTATTAGACCCGACCCAAGGCGTCGCGTAAGGATTCTGGGGCGGCGCCGGATAGTTATAGCCTGCATAAACCTGGGCATAAGCAGGCATTGACACGGCGCCCACCGCGCCGCCGGCCACTAACATTGCCAGCACCAAAACCAACCTCAGCTTTTTCATACGTTCCTCCAATGGTTATCCTTTGCTCCAAACAGTGCGGATCATTCCTTGGCGCGGCTGCCTTCCGAAAACAAGGTTACCGGACGGCTGAGCTTGAGGAGCCTACCCCGGATACCGGACGCCTCCTTTGCCGCCAACGCCTTTTCTAGTATTAGATAGTCCTTCCCCCTCATTTGTGAACCCCAAAACCAGTCCCCGGCTTTTCTTAAATTGATTTTAAAACGGCTGGTGGCAATGATCGCCACGAGATTCTGGGGCGGCCTGTGCAGTGCAGGTCCCGAACCGGGGCTCGAATCTATGCCAAAACCCTATTTCTCAGAAAAATGTCATTCTGAGCGGCGCGGCTGCCGCGGGGTTTAAAATCTATCACCAAATTTCCAAAAATTTTGATATGATGCGAAGCCAGAAAGCCTCTGCCAAGTTTAGAATTAGAACAGGGTCCTTACTTCGTCCAATCTGCCAGGTAACTTTTTTGAGGCGTAACCTGGGGAGCTCTTAAGAAAATACGCTATAGAGAGACCTTATCTTAGAGGTCGGTTATGTCTGATCCCGAATTCCGAGTTAAGATTTCGGCGGCGGAGACATCGCCTCTTTTAGAACTGGTTGAAATAGCAGTCAATTCTAAAAATTTTGAAGATCTGGCCCACGGTGTACTTCCCATTTGCATCAGCGCCGTGGGGGGCACTGCGGCGATTATTCACCTGGAAGAATCCAAACCCTCCATCAATCTTCTATTCCAAGAGGGGATCCAACCCGAGACTTTGCCCCTAATCATGAGAATTTGGGCGGAGAAACTCCGGGAAGTTCCGATCCAGGCCGATTCCCCTCCCGTAATCTCATCTCTATCCCCACAGGAGCCTTCCCGTCTGGCGCTGTTCCCTCTGGGCCGCCAAAGGAAAAAGTTTGGGTTTTTGGGAATCTTAATCCCTGAGCCTGAAAACCCGACCGGGGAAGTCCTGGCGGGGAAAATCGCCTTTCTGCTGACTTATTTCCTGGAGCAATTTCTTGACCGGCTGCGGCACGAAAAGAAGATTTCCCACCTCAACACCTACCTGAACGTGAGCTCCAAGATCTCTCAAAGTTTGAACCTGCGCACCGTTATTGAAGCCGTTTTGTACTCCAGTATGCAGGCGGTTGCGGCGGAAGCCGCCTCGGTGTTGCTCCTTGATTCTGAGAAAAAGAACTTCCGATTTTACGGGGTGGAAGGACCCGCCAAGCCGGTCCTGCTGGACCTCACTTTTCCGGCCGACCAGGGACTGGCGGGTTACGTCTTGCGGACCCAACAAGCCGCAATCTTCAACGACGTCCAGCACGACCCCCGGTTTTATCGGAAGTTCGATTCCGACTCCGGTTTCCAGACCGCAAACATGGTGGCCCTCCCCCTGACGGCCGGGAAGGAAAAGGTCGGGGTTCTGGAGGTCTTGAATAAGACCGGCGGCGAGTCATTTTCTGAAGACGACCGCTTCTTGCTCCAATCCATTGCCGAAGAAATCGCCTTTGCCATCCGTAATGCCAATTTGTTCGAGGAAAAGCAGCGGTTGGCGGCGGAAATTAATCGGATGCACCAATTCCAAACCAAGCTGATCCAGACCTCCAACGACGGCATTATTGCTAATGACCCGCGCGGCAATATCCTCATTTTCAATGAAGGCGCGGAAAGGATTTTGGGGTACCGCCGCGAGGAGGTGATCGGCAAGCTTAACGTAGCCCTCCTCTATCCCCCGGGAGCGGCCCAAGACGTCAGGGCAAAAATCAGCAGCCCTAAATATGGGGGAAGGAGACGCCTGGTTCATTATGAGACCATGGCCTTAAGCAAAACCGGGGAGGAGGTTCCCGTCGAACTATCCGCCATTCTAATCTATGAGAACGACCGGGAAGCAGCCACGGTGGGATTTTTCCGGGACCTCAGAGAACGCCAGCAGCTGCAAGAGAAGCTGCTGCAGTCGGAGAGGCTGGCAGCCCTGGGCCACATGGCGGCCCATATCAGCCACGAAGTGAAGAACCCGTTGATGGTCATAGGCGGGATGGCCCGCCAGGTTTTGAGGAATGTAGATGCTCCCCAAGAGAATCTGGCCAAGCTCAAGATCATCGTCGAGGAAATTCGGCGGCTGGAGGAATTCCTGGCCGAAGTGGGAAGCTTCGCCAGGTTATCGGAGGTGAAAAAGGGGGCCGTAAATCTAAACTCCCTGATCCAGGAGATGGCCCTCCAATTGGCACCGAGTCTGCACGAAAAACAGATAAAATTATCGTTAAATTTGGATCCCGAACTCCCCCAGGTTCAGTTTGACCCGCTCCATTTACGCCAGGTGCTTTTGAATCTCGCCAAGAACAGCCTCGAGGCCATGCCGGCCGGAGGCAATTTGACCTTTGCCAGCGGCTGCCGCAACGGACGGGTGTTTGTTGAGATCAGCGATACCGGTGAGGGGATTCCTCCGGAGCTGCTGGATAAGATATTCCATCCCTTCTATTCTACCAAGGCCAAGGGCAGCGGTCTGGGGCTGGCCATTTCCAAGACGATCATTGAAGCGCACCAAGGGGAGATCGAGGTGGCAAGCGAACCTCACCTGGGCACCCGGGTGACGGTCTTCTTCAAAGGGAAATTATAGAATCCCCCTCTTTGCCTCCCATCTTTCCTCAGAAAGTGCTTGATTGCTTGCCGGGCTTCAAAATCCGGTAATCCCGGTTCGTACCGATTCGCAGTCAATCGCCTCTTTTTTGCAAACTTTTCATAGTGGCGCAGGCGTCTCGCCTGTGCAGCGCAGGCTAAAGCCTGCGGCTACCAAGAAGCCTTTTGACCGCAAATCGGTATCAGGCGCTCCCCCAGCAACCGGTGGCGCAGGCTTTCCAGCCGGTGCCGGCTCAGGTTTTTTGTAAGGGCCTGCGGCTGCCAAAATTCCGGTTCAATCTGCCGGACCTCTTTGGGCAATGAAGATATTACTCAGGTCACAAAATAAATTGGGAGTGTTACCGTAAGATACATCAGACGGAGGATTGCCCAATTTCTCGTTCCCAAGCT